>CALFRX010000269.1 GCA_937919295.1 uncultured Peptococcaceae bacterium
GATGGCGTAGAAGGAAATATCGTCGATCAGGTAGTCGGCAAGGGCCACCGCGGCGTCGTTGGCAGAAAGCAGCATCATCGCGTAAAGCAGATCGTCTGCTTTTACGATATCGCCGCTTCTCAATCCCATCAGCTGGCCGTTATAGACGGTTTCCGCCAAAGGCCCTACCACAACTTCCTCATTGAGGGCGATGTAAGGTTCCGCTGTTAAAATATTCAGCACTTTGATGAGGCTGGCCGGCGCCATTAAGGTTTCTCCCGCTTTTTCCCAGAGAATCTCGTTTTGCTCCATATCGTAAAGTAATGCCGCATCGGCTTTGACTTCGGGCTCCGCTGTTTCTGTGGCGGATAACCCTTGAGACAGCAGCAGCAAAAAGAATATCCAACTGAAAAAAATCGTCCTTTTCATGGTTCCACCTCAATTCATTGTAAGGAAAAAGGACATGGAATATGCTTAAGAAAAACCACGATAATAAGGTTTTCTCCGCAGTAGCGCTCAGATTGCCGACAGGGTGGCACCTAAAAAAACAGGGTTCTTTGGCCATGGACAAAATAACCGCAAAGGCCTTAAAAGGGACACTGTATTTTCTCCGATACGCAACCATATTTCACCGCTTTTGCCATGGATTCGGCATCCCTTTGTCCTAAGAGACTGCCATAATAGGGAAAGCGCCTTAAAAACCGTTGATCCTGTGGTCTATCTCAATTTTGCCGCCCAGTATACCTCTAAGGAGGTTATCGATAACAGCCTTATCATTGTGTCAGAAGATAAGAGCCGTTATATCGGCAGCGGCGATATCTACGAAACATCATATATATAACAGCGATTACTCCACCAACACGATCTTTGACGGAGAAGGGGAACGGATATCCGCCATTGGCGAAGACCTCAGTCAGGCCGGTACCGATAAGGGAGACACAAAGGACACGGAAAATACCGGTGATCAAGAACCGACTGGGCTTTGATTGTGATCGTAGTGATTCCCGGCGGTTTTCTGATCATCGGCATTGTAAAATGGGTCAGAAGGAGAAAAAAGTGATCACATTGACGAGACAAAACAAACTGCTAAGTCTGGTCGCGGTGTTTCTGCTTTTATTTTGCTGCTATCTGTTTTTGACCAAATTTAATCAGAAAGAGGAGGAAGCAAACACCTTTGTCGTCGCGTTTCTGACGGATACGGATCAAATCAGCGCCGTATCTTTTTCCGCTGCCGGGGAAACCTTTTCTTTTCGTGAAGACAACGGCAGTTGGGCTTTAACCGACGACAGCACCTTTCCCCTTGACACCTCGGCGCTGCATACGGCTTTAAGCTCCCTTTCCGAAATTTCCGCGACGCGGGAATTGACGAAGGTGACGGATTTTGAAGCCTACGGTCTCAGCTCTCCGGCCTACAAAATTAAACTGACGTCGCCAGAGAGGGAAATCACCTTGGCCATTGGCGATCTGAACACCCTCACCGACACCTATTATTTCCGGGTCAATGACAGCGATAGCGTTTATCTGGTGGATTCCAGCGTATACGACGTATTTGACTGCACCCTCTTTGATTTTATCGCCGCCGATTCGATTCCCGCCCTGACCGATGTTGCTGCCCTGACCTTTAAAAACGAGGAGAAGATCGTCTTTGTTCAGTACGCCGACGGTTACGATGGCTGTTATTCGCCTTTATACACCTGGTTTACCAAGGACGGTGACGAACTCACCGCCGTGGACAGCAACGGTGTGGAATCCCTGATCACCACGGTTTCCGCCATGACCTGGGTGCAATGCGTCGCCTATCACGTCGATCAGGACGGTCTTGCCGCCTACGGTCTCGACGCTCCCGCCGGCACCGTTTCGGTGGATTATCGGGAAACGTCTTACGTGGACAGCGGCAAAACCGATGAAGACGGCAACATCCTCTACGATACGGAGACCGGGGATAAGACCTTTACCCTGCTGATCGGCGACAGCATCGAGGAAACCGAGGGGGAAAGCGGGGAGGCGGGAACTTATTATTACGCCAAAACCGCCGCTTCCGGTCTTGTTTACCTGATCTCCGGTGATACGGCGGAAACGCTGCTAAATGTTAATGCCGGGACTTGTTCCGTTTGGGAAATCTGCAAATTTGACCGTACCCTGTTGACCGCCGTCGATATCGACGACAACGGCGATACCCACAAGCTTTCCATCAACACCAGAACCAAGACCGTTGAAGAGGACGGTAAAGAAACCGCGACGACTTCGTATACCCTTGACGGTAACAGCGCTGACGGCGGTACTTTCTTTGACGAATTAGAACGCATCGAAGGTATGAGGACCACAGATACACCGGAAAAAGCGGTGGGCAAAGTAATCTTGACCCTTAAGTTTCATCAGGCTCGGGAGGGTTTTGAGACCATGAAAATGACCTTTGCCAAGTATGACGCTGATTACTATCTCGTTTCCATTCACGGTAACTCCTCTTTGCTGATGCGCGCCGCGGACTTTGGTAATATCCGCGCCGCCGTAACGGAGCTGGTCCCCGCCGCCGACGAATAATAGGGGGGACTACCTCATATAAATAAATAAGAGAAAGAACTTAGCCCACGGAGGGCGTTCTTTCTCTTTAGAAAATTTAGATTGATAATGCGACAATTATTGATTTATCAATAGGTCAATCCCCGGAAAATGGTTGAAAAACGATAGGGGCAAGGGCATCAGGGAACAACGTAAAATCTACGGATTAAATAGAGGATGGAAGGGATGCGGCGATGAAAACAAAATCGATTTGGAGAAAAGCGGGGCTTTTCGCGGTTGTCGCGGCTTTTTTCTTTCTCCTTGCCGCCTGCGCGGCCCCGTCAACGAACTCTCCCGACGATACCTCGCCGAAAAGCGATACCGCGGTTGCTGGCGATGAAAGCGCCTTTGTTTTAAACCTTACATTCCTTGATCCAAAGGGAACTCTGCTTACCGGTAATACTGTGGACATTGTCATCGACGATGCGGCCCATGGCTTCTTTACCACCGGTGACGATGGTGTCGTTTCTATAGAGGACGTCCATACGGGAGACAGTATCGACGTTACGGTTTACGCGGAAAATGGCAAGCTTTTGGCTGTTTCCAGGATCTATGTTTATACGTCCGAGGCCAGTATGTATACGGAAAATTCCGACGGCGTACTCTATCTTTATGCCGAAGCGGGGGTTCGCCGGCTCAATGCTCAAATGCAGATCAATGACGAGGAGACCTTTGACTGTGTCGACCTTGTTTAAACCATAACCACCCGTTTGGCGGGTGGTTATGGTTTTATACACTGCTTTGCGTCAGGTTTTATTTTTTTTGATTTCAGCCACGGCCATTTCGTCACAGCGGTTGTTCTTTGCGTTATCACTGTGACCTTTCACTTTGCACCAGCTGATTTTATGGCGTTTTGTCTGTTCGATCAGGGCCTTCCAGAGATCGTCATTGATCACCGGCTCTTTTTTACTGTTTTTCCAGCCGTTTTTTTGCCAATTGACCACCCAGTTTTGTAAAAATCCGTTGATTAGATAAGCGCTGTCGCTATAGAGCGCTACTTCGCAGGGCTCTTTCAAAAGCCGCAGCGCCTCTAAGGCCGCGGTGAGTTCCATGCGGTTGTTGGTGGTGAGGGGTACATAACCGGAAATCTCTTTTTCATTGCCCAAAAATTCCAAAATCGCGCCCCAGCCCCCGGGGCCGGGATTGCCGGAACAGGCCCCGTCCGTATAGATGGTCACTTTTTTCATGACGTTCCTTCCATTGTCTTAATGTTACTTCATTATAACGGAGATTCTTTGAATTTACAACGCTTATCTCTTTACCTTTACTGTGAATTCATGTAAAATAAAAGATATCAGTTGTGAAAAGAGTACATAACTCATTGTGATAAAGGAATGATTCCATGGAAGACGCTTGCTTAAAAGCATTGTTACAACAATATAAAGCAGGGGAGCTTTCGGAGGCCGAAATCCTTGCCCTTTTGGCAAAGCCCTCTTATGCGGATCTCGGTTTCGCCAAAGTCGATCTGGACCGGGAAAATCGGAACGGTTTTGCCGAAGTGGTCTATGGCGAAGGAAAAACCGTAGCGCAAATAAGGGAGATTGTGGAGACCCTGTACGAAAAATCCCAAGGGAATATTTTGGCCACCCGCTGTAGCATTGAAGCGGCTTATGCCGTACAAAAGGTCGTCCCGGAAGCGGAATATCACGAACTGGCGAAGATTCTATCCATCTATAAGCAGCCCAAAGCGTTAAAAGGCAACATTGCTGTGGTTTCCGCCGGCACCGCTGATTTGCCGGTGGCGGAGGAGGCCGCCCTGACCGCGGAAATTATGGGTAACCGGGTGCGCCGTATCTACGATGTGGGCGTCGCCGGCATTCATCGCCTTTTTGCCCAGGAACAGGAATTGCAGGCAGCCCGGGTGCTGATCGTCGTCGCCGGTATGGACGGCGCGCTGCCCAGCGTCGTTGGAGGATTGCTGAAAAAGCCCTTGATCGCTGTCCCTACCGACATTGGCTACGGCGCCAATTTTGGGGGTCTGGCTCCCCTTTTGGCTATGTTAAATTCCTGTGCCGCGGGGGTGAGCGTCGTCAATATCAACAACGGTTTCGGCGCCGCCTGCGCCGCCAGCCGCATCAATCAATTGGTGTAACTCAACGACCAAACACGAGCAAAAGGATTTTTAATGGGAAAATTTATCTTCAGAAAGATCGTTTTCTTAGCGGAAGAATATTCTCTGCCGCTGCTTTTCGGCATTCTCATCGCCATGGTTTGGGTCAATATCAGCCCCGATAGTTATCACTATTTTGTGGATTATCCGCTTTTCGGCTCTGATTTCACCGTTCATTTTCTGGTGAAGGATATTTTTATGGCGATCTTCTTCGCTGTAGCCGCGGCGGAAATCGTCGAGGCGGTGCGCCCCGGCGGCGCCCTGTATCCACTGAAAAAAGCATGTAATTCGCTGATTGCCACCGCAGGGGGCGTTTTTGGCCCCATTGTGATCTATTTGATCTTAGCTTACTTTTTGGACCAAATGGTCTATGCCGAAGGCTGGGGCATCGTCACCGCCACCGACATCGCCATTGCCTGGCTCGGCGCCCGCCTGATTTTCGGGAAACGCCATCCCGCCGTGAAATACCTGCTTTTGCTGGCTGTGGCCGACGATGCCGTGGGTCTTGTGATCATCGGTGTTTTTTACCCCGAAGCCGCGGTGGAATTCGGCTATCTGTCCCTTTGCGGACTGGGTATGCTCGCCAGCTTTGTGCTGCGGGAAATGCATACGGAGCATTACGGTTTCTATCTGCTTTTCGGCGGCGTTCCCTGTTGGCTGGGGCTCTATTTAGCCCATGTCGAACCGGCCTTGGCCCTCGTGTTGGTCATACCCTTTTTACCCTCAATACATCGCAAGAAACGGATGGCCGCCGATGGGGTAATCCCATTGGCTGACAGCGACTTTGCCCTGGAAAAATGTTACTGTCACCTAAAACCCATTGCCGATTACGGCCTTTTCTTCTTTGGTTTGGTCAGTGCCGGCGTCCTTTTTTCCGATTTCGGTTTTGTGACGCTTCTTGTGGTGATTTCCCTCCTTGTCGGAAAGATAATTGGGATTTACGGATTCGGTATGATCGGTGATAAACTCGGCTTTTGTTTGCCCCAAGGGATGGATCCCCGGGATCTCTGCATCGTCTCCTGCCTTGCCGGGGTGGGCCTAACGGTATCCCTGTTTATTTGCGACGTGGCTTTTACAGAAAGCGCCGTGGTCGGCGCTGCCAAGATGGGATCCCTGCTCAGCATTATTGCCCTACCCTTGGCCATGGTTTTTGCCCGCCTGACAGGAATCAAAAAAGGCTTGGCTGAAAAGGGAACTGATAAAGAAACAAAAAAAGGGAATGAATAAAAATGGACCTAAATGATTTAGTCAAAAAGAATATCTTGAGTTACGGCGCTGATCTTTGCGCTGTCGCCGATCTCAGCACAGTCCAGGAAGAACTCCATGCGGCTTACGGTCATTGTTTCGACGGCCTAACCCGGGCAGTCTCTTTCGGTGTGTATCTGCCTTTTCGCGTAGTAGAGGAATTGCTTGAGCACCCGACCCATACGTATCTCGCTTATTACGATATCGCCAATACCCTCATCAATGAAATCGGTTTGCGGCTCAATAACGATTTGCTGAAAATGGGTTTTGACGCTTATCCCGTCCCCGCTTCCCAGCGTACCGGCGCCAAAGACGGGAGTATTTTTTCCCACCGGATGGCGGCGCAATTATCGGGATTGGGTTGGATTGGCAAAAGCTGTGCCCTTGTGACCAAAGAGGCCGGTCCGCGTCTGCGTTTGGGCACGGTGCTGACGGACGCGCCGCTGACGCCGGGAACGCCGGCGAAAAACCTCTGCGGCGATTGTACCCTCTGCACCGATCACTGTCCTGCCCAGGCAATTTTAGGGAGGCCCTTTGATGAAGGGGAAGATCTCTCCCTCCGTTTTGATTTTCATAAATGCGACGCTTATCTGACGGAAACCCGGCAAACTTTCGGTAAACGTATCTGCGGCCGTTGTGTTGCCGTTTGCCGTTTTGGCAGACCAGAAAATAATCAATGAGGTGATTCGATGAACGTAAAGGAACCTTTGTGGAAACAGCTCAAAGAAGAAGTCGCGGAAGATTTTTCGCTATTATCGCTGAAAGAATTCCATGAACACTCCTCTATTTGCTACCTCGTTACCGGGGAAACCTTAGGCAGCGGTGAGGCGGAACTCGGTCAGAAGCTGATGACCGATTATTTTATCACCATGGCCAATCAGCGGTTTTTCCCTGAATACATCATACTGCTTCATTCCGCCGTGAAACTGTTGCGGCGGGAATCCCCCCTTTACGCCGTTTTGATGGAGCTGGAAAACAGCGGCACGGCAGTCTTCGCTTCCGCTGTCAGCGTTGCTTATTATCATCTTGAAGGGGAAATCGATCCTCTTTTCCCGGCGCAGACCGGCCGTCTTTTACAGATTCTCCACAGTGTGGACAAAGTGATTACTTTGTGAGGCCCTATGTCGATCGCATCTTTTTTTACAAAATTATTCAAAAAGCAAAAAAACACGAAAAGCCCTTCCCCAAAGGAACTGCTTTGGATTGAGCTGCAAGTCCCTGAAGATACGCCGGTTCTCAATAAGAAGCTCCTATCTGTTTTGGCCGGTCACGGCGATCCCCTAAGCGCCGAAGCCGCCGTGGCGGAGCTGATTGGCTACGGCTGGGAGAGGATTAAAAACGACGTCTACGAAATGGCTGTGGGCAAAAAGCCCTGCCTGCCTGTGTATTTCGAAAAGCTGATCAGAGCGTACCCGGAAGAAGCGGCCAAACTGCTTTCCCTCTGTTTCGCGGAGATGACGGCGAATTTGCGCCTTGTTTATTTATCCGCTTTAGGGGCGGGGGACGGGGAAAAAGTAAACGCTGAGCTGATCGCGCTTTTACCGCATTTGGAAAAGGAAAGCCTGGGAGCGGCTTTTGCCGTACTCGCCGCTTATCCCATGGACAAGGGGTTGGCGGTTTTGGCGTCCTATCTTGAAGCGGAGGATTGGAAAATCAAAATGAAGGCGGCTGCCGCGCTGTCGGAGGCAAAAGCCAGCCAATATATCCCCGCTATCTTGAAGGCAGCGGCAGGCTGCGACGATTTTGTGGAGCGGGGCTTGCAAGAAATCGTGGGAAGAATGGGAGAAAAATAAGGAAATGAACCTTTTGACGATCATCGAAAAGTGGCATGCCGGCAACGGCTTGATTGTGGGGATTGTCGATGCCCTGCTGATTATCGCCGTTGCTTTTTTGCTGGATCGTGTCATCTGCAGTTTGGCCAGGCACGGCATGAAGCTCAGCCTGGCGAAAAACAGCAACCGCAGTTTGACTCTGTACCGCCTGGTTCGCAGCGTCGTTCATTATACCGTTGCGTTTGTGGCCTTGGTGACGATTTTATCCAGGCTGGGCATCAATGTCGCCTCGATTTTGGCCGCCGCCGGCGTCCTCGGCCTGGCCGTTAGTTTCGGCGCCCAATCGCTGATCAAAGATATTTTTGCAGGATTCTTCATTATGCCGTGGGCGAGTACATCACCTTAAATCAGAAGTTTACGGGTATTGTGGAATCAGTAGGCCTGCGGGTGACCCAGATGAAGGGCTCTGACGGCGAGTTGATTGTAATACCCAACGGTTCCATCACCGACGTGCTGAATTACTGCCGTTATGATATCCGGGTCAAGGAAACTTTCGAGATCTCCTTTGACAGCAATATCGATGGGGCGGAAGCGGTGATCACCGCGGCGGCGAAGGAATATTATGCAAAACACCGGGATCTGCTCACGGCGGAACCCACCGTGGAAGGTCTCGAAACCATTGGTGAGAACGGTTTTTCCATCTGTCTGATCGCCTATACGAAGCCGATGAGTCAATGGGCCGTAGCCCGGTCTTTGCGGAAAGTGATTGTAAAGGCGCTTTTAAAAGCCGGTATCACCATTCCCCACCCTGTCCGGGAAATCATTACGAAGGTGGAACATCATGGAAATTAAAGTCGGAGACCTGCTGCGTCTGAAAAAACCTCATCCTTGTGGCGGTTATTACTGGGAAGTGCTGAGGGTCGGCGCCGATTTTCGTCTGCGCTGCACGACTTGCAGCCGAGTGGTAATGCTGTCCCGGGCCGAAACGGAACGGCGCTTAAAAGAGATCCAGGCAAAAACAGAAACCGATCCCTCTTGACCGGCGTTACAGAGCGGATAAGGGATGACCTGTAAAAATGGCCGGTGTTTTTATGAATCTGCTCTCTGTAAATAATCCTTGCTAAAAATTTATGGTTATGCTATACTTAATAAGCTTATGACGGAAACCAAATTCCGTTTAGCTCCTTGCTTCACGGCAGGTGAAGCCAAAGTCCGAAAGGAGGTGTCGTATACGATGCGCAATTACGAAGCCATGTATGTTCTCCGTCCTGATTTAGATGAAGAACAGGTCAATGCCGCGATTGAAAAATTCTCCGGTATCATCGCCAATAACGGTGGTGAAGTTACCAAAGTGGAACAATGGGGAAAACGTCGCCTGGCATATGAAGTTCAGAAATTGCGGGAAGGTTTCTATGTTCTCTGCAACTTTGCAGCCGACACGGAACTTCCGAAAGAACTGGAACGAAACTTTAAAATTTCCGACCAGGTCATCAGATATCTTGTCATTCGCGAAGGCGAATAAGTCAGAAAGATTCAGGTGAAAAAATGCTGAACAGAATCGTTGTAATTGGTCGTTTGACCAGGGATCCGGAACTTCGCTCCACTTCTAACGGCGTGGCGGTAGCCACCTTTACCGTGGCGGTGGATAGAAACTTTGCCAATGCCAGAGGGGAAAAAGAAACCGATTTTATTCCCGTCGTAGTCTGGCGGGGTTTAGCAGAAACCTGCGGCCGCTATCTTGCCAAAGGCAAATTGGTGGCGGTGGAAGGCAGACTGCAGATCAGAACTTACGAAGCCAATGACGGCAGTAAACGCACCGTTGCGGAAATCGTCGCCGATAACGTCCAGTTCTTATCACCCAAAGACAGCAATTCCGGTGGGGGCAGCGGTTATACTCCCGATATTTCCGGGGAAGAAATGACTCCCTTGGATGAAATCCCGTTTTAAGAAAGGAAAAAGATCATGGCTGAAAGATCGTCCCGCCCTCGTGGCGGCCGTAGAGTCAGAAGAAAAGTCTGCGCCTTCTGCGTAGATAAAATTGATTATATTGATTATAAAGACGAAAAACGTCTGAGAAAATATGTCAGTTCAGACGTGTGCTCTTCCGATCTGGTAAGATTTTACCCAGAAGAATTTCCGGTACTTGTGCAAAGCATCAGCGCGCTTTGACCACCTCGATCAAAAGAGCGAGACAAGTTGCCTTGTTGCCTTACAGCACCGATTAATTCCGAGCGGTTTTACCGCGTAAAAAGCCCCGAACCGGGGCTTTTTTTGTCATAGTCCCAGGGGAAGAGGTCGTTCATGGAACAAAAACATTTTTCAACCAAAACAATTGCGGATTGCGGCATTTTCACCGCTCTTGCCGTGATGCTGATACTGATCGGCGTATACATACCCATCCTTGGCACCTTGGTAATGTTTCTCTGGTCCGTACCGGTAATGATTGTAATCTTGAGAAACGGGTTCCCTGCCGGTGTGGCGGTGAGCGTGATTACAGCGCTTCTTGCCATGGTTTTTGTCGGGGTGCTCAACGGCTTATTCGCCGCGCTGTTTCTAACGGGCTTTGGTCTCGTATACGGGATCTGTTTTCAAAAGCAATATTCTCCCGGCAAAACGCTGCTTTTTGGCATTTTGGCCGCGAGCGCGGTGACCGTAGCTGCCATTACCTTCGGCGGCGTACTGGGCTCCCTGAATTTTTCCTCACTGCTGAGTTCTTTTGAAGCTCATATGCGGGAGGCTTACAGCGCCTATGCCGACGCGGGCCTTCTCGATGCCGTAGTGCCCGCGGGGATGACCGCCCAGATGTATGTGGATCAGATCATTGCCATTATGAAGCAACTGCTGCCGGCGATCTTTGTGATTGTCGCTATGATGATGGCAGCGGGAAACTATTTCTTTGCCGTGCTGATTCTAAGAAGGTTGCGTTTTGATATCAGGACGCTCCCCAAATTCCGCGATTGGCATCTGCCCTGGTGGATCATGTGGGGTCTCGTGGTTGCCCTGCTTTCTCTTGTGGCGGGCAACTTCACTCATAACGAGGTGCTCATCACCTTGGCGAAGAATATCGCCATCAGTTATTGCCCCGTACTGATCATCGCGGGAATCGCCTTTACCCGCTACTTAATGGTTCGCGTCCGTATGGGTGTGATTTTCCAGGTGGTGATTTGGCTTGCCGCCTTCATGTTTCTTTCGGTGGCGATCATGTTCTTTATTCTGATCGGCGCTGTGGACACAATTCTCGATTACCGTAATACCATTGAAAAACATAAATCAAAGAAAGACGGAGGTATGGAAAAATGAAAGTGATTTTACTTCAGGATGTCAGCGGTCACGGCAAAAAAGGGGAAGTGGTCAACGCTTCCGACGGATATGCCAGAAACTATCTCCTTCCCAAAAAACTGGCTCTTGAGGCCAATGCCGCGAATATGAAACGGTGGGAAAGAGATAATGCCAAAGAAGCGGCAGCCGCCGCGGAAAAGCTGGCCCAAGCCCAGGCACAGGCCAAAGAGATCAAAGGGAAAACTTTTGTTTTGAAAGCCAAAGTCGGTGAAGGCGAACGTCTTTTCGGTTCCGTCACCAATATGGACGTCGCTGCCGTGATGGAAGAAAACGGCATCAAAGTCGATAAACGCAATATTGAAATGGAAGATCACATCAAGACGATCGGTCAATATAAGGTCAAGGTTAAACTTCATGCGGAAGTGAAAACAGAGATCGTCGTGGATGTTCAGGCAAAATAATAAATGACGAAAAAAAAGACAGAAACACAAGCGCAATATGAGGAGCGCCTCGAAGAAAAACTTTCTTCTTTGGAAGACCTCTTGAATGACGTTTTCGGCCCCGATCAACTGGTGATCCGCAGCACAAAGCTGGAAATTCTCGACCTTTTGGGCGCCGCTGATATGGGGCAACGTTTGTCGGCCCTGGAAAAGATCGTGTATTACGACGCCGGTTTTGAATGCAAAAAAGGCAGTTTGGAACAGCGCATCGACAGGCTCACGGCGGAAGTCTGCGAGATGATTGCCCGCAGAAACGTCGAAGATCAGCTGGAAAAGATCATTGCCGATAAGATGCAGGAAAAGCAGGACGATTATTACAGGGATATTAAATTGCAGGTTTTGAGGGATCTGAGCGGCCCGGAAAATCCGGCGACCCTCAAAAAGTTCGCTCATTTAGAGACCCTGAAAACCCGGCGTCTCACCGGCAACGCTTTGGAAAAGCTGCGTCCCTCCTCCTTGTCGCAGATCGTTGGCCAGGAAAAAGCCGTCAACGCTCTTTTGGGTAAATTGGCTTCGGCTTATCCCCAGCACGTAATCGTTTACGGCCCCCCCGGCGTCGGCAAAACCTCCGCCGCCCGCCTCGCCTTGGAAGAAGCGAAAAAGAGCGGCTCCTCAGCCTTTGGCAAGGACGCGCCTTTTATTGAAATAGACGGCGCGACGTTGCGCTGGGATCCCAGGGAAACCACGAATCCGCTTTTGGGTTCCGTTCACGATCCCATTTACCAAGGAGCCAGGAAGGATCTGGCCGATACGGGCATTCCAGAACCGAAACCGGGTCTGGTTACCGACGCCAACGGCGGCGTACTCTTTATCGACGAGATCGGCGAAATGGATCCGATGCTTTTGAATAAGCTCTTAAAGGTACTGGAAGATAAAAAGGTGGAGTTTGAATCCTCCTACTACGATCCTAACGATGAAATGGTGCCGAAATATATCAAAAATATCTTTGAGGAAGGGCTGCCCGCTGATTTCATTTTGATCGGCGCCACCACAAGGGATGCCGCGGAACTCAATTCCGCCCTGCGTTCCCGCTGCGGCGAAGTTTATTTCGAGCCGCTTTCGCCCAAGGATATTGTCACCATCGTCGAAGAAGCCGTCTCCCGTCTGGGTTTGAAACTGGAAAGCGCCGCGGCGGAATTGATTGCCGCCTATACTGCCGACGGCAGAAAGGCCGTGAATATCTTAGCCGACGCTTACGGTCTGCTCACCTATCGTCAGCGGGATTTACAGCGGAAACGCCGGATCATCAAGAAGGATCTGGTGGAAGAGGTGTTGCGCAACGCCCGCCTTACGCCGTATCACCGGGTTCTAGCCAAAAGTACGGCGGAGGTCGGTAAAGTCCATGGTCTCGGCGTTTACGGTTTTCACGGTTCGGTCTTAGGCATAGAGGCGGTTTCCTTCAAAGCCCGGGGCAAAGGCAAGGGGACGGTACGCTTCAACGATACCGCCGGTTCCATGGCGAAGGACTCGGTTTTCAACGCTTCTTCCGTCTACCGGTTGCTGACCGGGGAAGATCTGAACGATTATGACATTCACGTCAACGTGGTGGGCGGCGGCAATATCGACGGTCCCTCGGCGGGGCT
>CALFRX010000270.1 GCA_937919295.1 uncultured Peptococcaceae bacterium
ACACTCTTTCCCTACACGACGCTCTTCCGATCTGCCATGGTTTCCACTTCGCCGATATCCACTTTGAGGGCAGCCTTGATCAGGTCTTCCCCGTAACCCGTGACAGCGGCGTTGACGATTTTTGCCTCTACGGGGAGGGTTTGGTAGATTTCAGAGAGAATTTTCACGCACAGATCCAAAGGCTCTCCTCTGTTGCTTTCGTAGTGGGAATAGACAATATTCTTTTCTTCGTCCATCAGCACTGCTTTTGAGGTGGTGGAACCGGCGTCGATGCCAAGATAGAGGTTGCCCTTTGCTTCGGATAGCTGTTTTTGGCCTGCCTTCGCCTGGTTGTGGCGTTTTCTGAAGGCGGCGAGTTCCTCTTTATCGACAAAAAGCGGTTTTAAGCCTTTCTTTTCCTTAATATCGGTGAGGCTCAAGGCTTCAACGCGCTGAATCAGCGCGGAAAGGGGCAATATTTCCTTGCTGCCTTCTTCTTTGGCCACCAAAGCGCAGCCGTTGGATACGTAATAGTGGGCGTTTTCCGGTAGAATCGCTGTTTCTTCCGTAAGATTCAATGTACGGATAAAGGCTTTGCGCAGTTGAGGCAGAAAGTGAAGCGGTCCGCCTAAAAAGGCGATGTTGCCGCGGATCGGCTTGCCGCAGGCCAGGCCGCTGATGGCCTGGTTCACCACTGCTTGAAAAATGGACGCCGCAAGGTCTTCTCTGGCAGCACCTTGATTTAATAGGGGTTGGATATCGGTCTTCGCGAAGACACCGCAGCGAGAGGCGATGGGGTAAATGATCTTATAGTATTTGGCCATATCATCCAAACCTTTGGCGTTGGTGTGTAACAGTAAGGCCATTTGGTCAATAAAAGCGCCGGTACCTCCGGCGCAAGCCCCGTTCATACGTTGCTCCATCACTTGTCCGAAGTAGGTGATCTTGGCATCCTCACCGCCGAGTTCAATGACGACGTCGGTTTGGGGAATGAAGTACTCCACCGCTTTGGTGCAGGCAATGACCTCCTGCACAAAGTCCACGCCAATATGCCCGGAAAGACTGAGTCCTCCCGAGCCGGTAATTGCCATTTTGACCTTGATATCACCAAGGGCGTTTTTGGTTTGTTTCAATACATCTTCTACTGTGGCGCGAATATCAGAATAATGCCGCTGATAACAGCGGAAAAGGCAATTATTTTGCTCATCCAGTACAGTTACTTTTACAGTGGTGGATCCGATATCGAGACCGAGTACAGTCTGGGGGAATATTCTGCTCAAGCGCATGCTCCCTTTCTTCATACGGTTGAAAGTGCTACCTATATTTATATAACTAATGATACAATAAAAAAGCTTAAAAAGCTATCATAACTTTTGGTAAATCTGTCGTTTTTTGTTAATCGGAAAAACAAATGTGAAAGTTTCTCTTTCCAACGTCAAAGACATTTGCTATAATATTGTTTTAAGGAGAGAACATGAAAGCGATCATATCCCATCCCAATCTCGATTTTGACGCCTTGGCTTCCATGGTCGCGGCGCAGAAACTTTATCCCGACGCAGTGTTGGTCACCGTGGGCAAACCGGCCACGAAAGTAAGAGACTTTATCGTGCTCTACGGTAATTTTATCGAGATTAAAAACTACATTGATAAAAAAGATATCGATACATTGATCATGGTCGATACCCGTTCAAAGCAGCGTTTGCTTGAATTTGGCAAAGTTTTGGAGAACGAAAATATAAACATTATCGTTTACGATCACCACGAAAACAACGATGAAGACATTGTCAACGCAGAAATACACTATCAGGCGTTAGGCGCCAACGTGACCCAGCTCATTGAATTGATCCGGGAACGAGGAATGGCCATAACGCCTCAGGAAGCTACTGTTTTTGCCCTCGGTATTTACGAAGATACCGGTTCCCTGCGCTTTTCTTCGACGACCGTAAGGGATCTAACGGCTGCGGCCTGGCTGCTCTCGCAAGGCGCGAATCTTGGCATGATTTCGGAATTTACAGAGCTTTCCTTCACTGCGGAACAAAGTGAACTGTTTACCGAATTGCTCAATCACAGTGAAATTCGGACGCTCAATAAGAAAGATATTTTGGTTGCCACAGCAAAAACAGAGCGTTTCATCAATGATCTTGCCTCCCTCACCATGAAGGTGAAGGAAGTCTATGCCGTGGATGCCATCTGTGTTGTGGTACGCATGGAGAACCGCATTCATATGGTGGGGAGAAGCGCAACCAAGGAAATCAATATCAGGGAAGTCCTTGCCGATTACGGCGGCAAAGGCCATATCATGGCCGCCTCCGCCATGCTGAAGGACGTTTCTCTGTCTCTCCAGGAGCTGGCCGAAGCTCTTTTTAAGGCCTTTGCAGAGCATATCCCATTGCCTCTCACAGTGAAAGAGCTGATGTCAACGCCGGTAAAAACGATCAATCCGCATATCACCGTTAACGAGGTGGGGGAATATATGCTGCGTTACGGTCATTCCGCTTATCCTGTGGTGGAAAACGACAGCCTGATCGGCATGATCTCCCGGCGTGACGTCGATAAATGTAAATACCACGGTTTGGGGAACGTTCCCGTCAAAGGCTATATGTCTCACAATGTTATCACCGTATCCCCGGATACCCTGGCGGAAGACGCCAGGGAACTGCTGATCAAAAAGAATATCGGACACCTGCCGGTGGTGGAAAACGGTACCTTAATCGGCATCGTAACCCGTACGAATTTACTGCGGACGCTTTACGGCCAACAGATCGCCGGCGACCATCAACTGACTTATACCATCAATTCCACGGGGGAAGAGCGCGTCAATTTACTTCATGCCTTGGAAAAAGCGCTGTCCGCGAAAATGTTTCAGATTTTGGGCAAGATCTCCGCTTTGGCAGACCGGGAAGGCATCCATGTTTTTCTCGTGGGCGGCCTTGTCCGCGATTTGCTGATGGGGGAAAACAGCGTGGATTTCGATATCGTGGTGGAAGGTGATGGCATTGCCTTTGCTGAAGATATCGCTGTGATGCTCTCGGGGACACTTTCCGCCTATCCCAAGTTTGGCACCGCCACGGTGGTCTTGGACGGTGTGATCAAAATTGATGTCGCCGGTGCGC
>CALFRX010000271.1 GCA_937919295.1 uncultured Peptococcaceae bacterium
CAAACAGTCGCGGGGCAAGGGGTTCGCCGCGCATCAGACTTTGTCGACGGCCTAAGGCAAATGCAGACGCATTTGCCTATCGTTATACCTTTTCTGAAGTGAAGCGTGGATTTGGATCATTGCCAGAATACCGCGAAATGCATTTAGGGATCGGCTGTAGCTTTTTGAGAAAATCAAAAAGCTTATTTATTTTTATCACCGAATATGATAGACTATAGCTAATGATGTATCAGACAATTTTCGACAAGATTTACAACAGAATAGCGGAAACACCGGATTTTCCCCAGGCAAAGGTTGCGCTGCTGTTTGAGGCTTTGCCGCCTCACAGCATGAACCTGCCTGCTTTGATTTATCTGCTGCCTTGGGGAAACGACATCAATGAAGAAACAGAAATGAACGCCGCGGCTTTGACCTCTATGACGATTTCCACTTTTATCCATGAAGACACGGGTAAGAACCGTGCCTTCACCGAAAAGGAAGCGGTACTCAACGGCGATTTTCTTTTTGCGCTCAGCTTTAACTTGCTGCCGGCAACAGCGATCAAAGAAACCGCCGTCGATTTTGTTAAGGCTTACGGTCGTTTTAACGAAGGACGCTTAAACCATAAAATCGGGGAAACAAAAAAACCGCCGGCCGCAACAGGCCTTACTTTCGAAAGAACCGATTACGGTCAGTTGTTATGGGAAATCGGCCGCTTGGCCGCGAAAGACGCCGGGAAGACGGAAACAGAACAAACGGCCTATACGGAAATTGCCGGCGATATCGGCACTTTGTGGGAATTACGCCTAAAAGGCTACGATATAGATGTGGACGGCCTGATCGCAAAAATAGAAAAAGAAATTGCGGATCTCCCTTGGACTCTATGTCTGATGCCCCTGTTGCAATCAATGAAATAATTCTTATTTCACCGGAAAAAAGAAAGTTAAAAGAGCAAATGCAACTAAAAGACAAATTGCCATTATTTTATAATGAAACCGAAACAGCGCTTAAGGCCACAGAAGCATATATTGAAGAGGCCCTCGTTTCCGATAACGACATCATCAATGAGGCAGCCCTCTACCTGCTTAAAAGCGGCGGCAAACGGATCCGGCCCGGCTTACTTTTGCTGGCCGGTCATTGCGGTGAATACGATGAAAAAAAGCTGATTCCTTTTGCCGCGGCCATTGAGATCATTCATATGGCCAGCCTCGTTCACGACGATATCGTTGATCAGGCGCCTTTGCGCAGGGGAAACCCTACCATCGTCGCCAAATGGAATTTGGACGTGGCCCTTTATACCGGCAACTTTATGCTATCGAAAGCCATCGAGTTGGCAGCGTCCTATGGCGACAAAACCATCGTCGATATCGCCTATTTTACCGCCGCCGCCATGTGCCGCGGCGAGTTTGCCCAGATGAAATCCATCAACGCACCGGATTTCCGTACCGATACGTACCTCATCCAGGTCAAACGGAAAACGGCTTATCTGCTCTCCGCCGCCTGTGAAATGGGGGCTTATCTGAGTAAAACAGAAACAAAAACAATGGCCGCGCTGAAAAAGTACGGCGAATACCTGGGCATGGCCTTTCAGATTACCGACGATATTCTTGATTACCGCACGGATAACGAAAACTTCGGCAAAACCGCCGGCAACGACATCTCGGAAGGACTGGCGACTTTACCGCTGATTTACACCTGGCAAGATAAAAGTAACAGAGCGCTGATTAAGCAGGTTTTTGCCAATGATAAAAAGACCAAAAGGGAAATCGACGCGGTGATCCGCGCCGTCCTCGTCAGCGGCGGCGACAAACAAGCGGCCAAAATTGCCAAACGCTATATTGCCAAAGCCAAAAAGAGCCTGTCTCCCATCAACGACCCTAAGACAAAAGCGTGTTT
>CALFRX010000272.1 GCA_937919295.1 uncultured Peptococcaceae bacterium
TGGTGATAAGGGCTGTTTTTCCGTTTAGCATGATTTGACCTCCGTTAAGGTTTCCTGAAAACTCTTGCTGTCTTCCACGTGCAGGGTGCGTACATCACCGTTGATCTTTTTGATCAAACCGCAAAGGGTCGTTTTCGGCCCCAATTCGATAAAGGTATCGGCGCCGGCGGCGATCATCGCTTCGACACACTGCTGCCAGCGTACCGCATGACTGATCTGCTTTGATAGACCTTCCCGGTAATCGTCGCCGTAGCGTTCCCCGCTGTAATTGGCGTAGAGGGGGATTTCCGCTTCTTTCATTTCATAAGCAGCCAACACCGCAGCAAAAGACGCGGCGGCCGGTTCCATCAAAGGCGTATGAAAGGCTCCTTTGACCTTTAAAGGCAATCCCCTGCCGCCGGCGGCTTTGACATCCTGGGCAAAGAGGGACAATTCTTCCTGAAAACCGGCGACCACAAGTTGTCCCGGGCAATTATAATTGACGGGATAAACGTGTTCATAATGGGAGCACAATTCTTCCACGGTCTTTGGCTCAAGTTTCAGTACGGCAATCATACCGCTATTTACCGATTCCGCCGCCGCCTGCATCAGTTGTCCCCGGGCGGTAACGATGCAAAACCCCGCCGCCGCCGTAACAACGCCGGCATAGGTTAGGGCCGCGATTTCGCCTAAGGAGAACCCGGCAACCATATCGCAGGATACCCCCGCGTCCCGCAGCGCTACTGCGGCGGCCCATTCCACCGCAAACATGCAGGGTTGGGTATTCGCGGTTTCCGTGAGTTCTTCCTCACTGCCGAAAAAACACTGGTCTGAGGTATGAGGTCGCAGGGCGTCGAAAGCCTCAAAAGATCCGGCGGAAACAGGCAGATGATCGCAGAGATCTTTGCCCATACCTGGGTATTGGGCGCCCTGGCCAGGGAAAACAAAGGCTATTTTACCCATTGCGCGGCTCCTTTCAAAAGGGGCTCCGCTTCGCGGATCACTTCGCGGATGATCTCCGCGGCAGGCTGTTCTTTATGGACAAGGGAAACGATTTGCCCTGCCAGGAAACAGCCTTTTTTTACGTCGCCCTCGATAACCGCGATTTTCAAAACGCCTTCCGCCATCTTTTCCAAATCCCCATCGGAAATATCCGAATATTCCGCTTTCAGGTAATCCCGGGAAAATTGGTTTTTCAGGCTGCGCACCGCGTGACCCAAACGGCTGCCGGTCACCATCGTGGCGCGGTCTCCCGCTTCTAATATTTTATCCTTATAATTCCTGTGGATCGAACATTCATGAGCCGTTAAAAACCGCGTTCCCATCTGCACGCCGCAGGCCCCCAGCATCAGCGCGGCGGCAAAACCGCGTCCGTCGGCGATGCCGCCGGCGGCCAAAAGAGGCAGGTCGGTGGCGTCAGCCAACTGGGGGATTAAGGCCATCGTGGTCAGCTCCCCAATGTGACCGCCGCTTTCCGAGCCTTCGCCGATCAGTGCGGCGGCTCCGGCCCGGGCCATCAGTTTCGCGTGAGCCACCGAAGCGACCACAGGAATGACCTTGATCCCGGCGGCGTGCCACAGATCCATGTATTTTCCGGGGTTGCCGGCGCCGGTGGTGACCACCGCTACCTTTTCCTCGGCAGCGACTTTTGCCACCTCGGCGGCAAAGGGGCTCATCAACATAATGTTGACGCCAAAGGGCTTATCAGTGGCAGCCGCGGC
>CALFRX010000273.1 GCA_937919295.1 uncultured Peptococcaceae bacterium
GGCGCTGTTTGAATAGCGGGCGATATGGGCGAGGGCGTCGTCAAAACAATCAACGATTTTGACGGCTAAAATATAATCGAGAAATTCCGTTTCCCAGTCATCTTCCGTGGCGGGGACAGCGGTTTTCAATAAGGAGCAGGTGCGTTTGCAGCCTCTGATCTCCACCTGCATTGTCTTCAGTTTTTCCGATAGGGGCGGTAGAAAATCAGCGGCGATGTCCTTATGCACGAGGAGCGTTTCCGCGGCATTGCAAACAGCGGGGCGCTGGGTTTTGGCGTTAAAGACGATATCGATGCCCATGGGGATCTCGCCGTATTGATCCATATAGATATGGCAGTTGCCGGTGCCCGTTTCAATGGAGGGAATCAGGGAGTTTTCCACGACGAAACGGATCAGTCCGCTGCCGCCTCTGGGGATGACCACATCGATGTATGCTTTCATTTTAAGGAGTACGGAAACGGCTTCCCGGTCAACAGATTCCACGAATTGCAACAGGTTTTCGTTAAGCCCCTGTTTTTTAAGGGTGTCTCTCAAAACCGCGGTGATGGCCAGGTTCGAGTAGTAGGCTTCGCTGCCGCCCTTTAAGATCAGGGCGTTACCGGTTTTTAAAGCCAGCCCGGCGGCGTCGGCGGTGACATTGGGGCGGGCTTCGTAAATGATCGCGATCACCCCCAAAGGCACGCGTTTTCTGGCGATTTCGAGGCCGTTGGGGCGTACCCATTGGGCAATGGTTTCACCGATGGGGTCGTTCAATTCGATCAAAGCCGATAGTCCCGCCGCCATACCTTCGATGCGCTCTTCGGTTAAAAGCAGTCGGTCTAAGACGGCGCCGGTGAGGCCTTTTGCTTTGCCGGCGGCCATATCTTTGGCGTTTTCCGCTAAGAGGGTTGCTTTTTCATTTCTGAGGGCCTTTGCCATCGCGGCCAGGGCCTTATTTTTTGTGTCGGTGGCCAGCGCGGCGCCGATAGGAGCCGCAGCTTTGGCCTTTTGGCCCAATGTTTCGATATATGTTTTCATATCTTGCATCATCAGTCCTCCAGTACGAGATTGTCACAGTGGATTACTTCGGTGATATCCGCCTCGCTGCAATGTTTGCCTTTGATGGCTTCAATCTTGGCGGCGCTGTAGTTGGTGATACCCCGGGCAATTTCTTTGCCCCGCTGGTCCTTGATAAGAACGATGCTGTTTTCGGAAAAATCGCCTTCGGTGGCTTTGACGCCGACGGGGAGCAGACTCTTATGCAGGGCTAAAGCCGCTGCCGCGCCGTTATCGACAATAACCGCGCCTTCCGCGGCGCTACCGTGGGCGATCCAGCGCTCCCGCTGTTTCAGACCGCATTCCGCGGGGATAAACAAGGTGCGCTTGCCGCCTCCCGTGAGACAGGCGCGGATGTTGCTAACGTCTTTTCCCATGGTGATGGCCAGAGGAATGCCGCTTTGCCCTGCGATTTTTGCCGCTTCCACTTTACTTTTCATGCCGCCGCTGCCGATTCTGGAGCCGACACCGCCGGCAAGGTTCATGATTTCGTCGTTGATTTCCGTTACATTGCCGATGTGTTGAGCATCGCTGTTTTTCCGGGGATCGGCGGTATAGAGACCGTAAATATCGGAAAGTAGGATCACGAGGTCAGCGTCGAGGAGACCGGCGACAAGAACCGCCAGGGTGTCGTTTTCGCCGAATTTCAGCTCTTCGCAGGCAACGGTATCATTTTCGTTGATGATGGGAATGACCCGTTCCGCAAGGAGAATGTTTAAAGTATTTCTGGCGTTGATGTAGCGTCTGCGGTCGGCAAAATCGCTCCTGGTCAACAAAACCTGGGCTACGTTAATGCCGCAGACGTTGAAAAACGTGTCGTAAAGAGACATCAACTTCGACTGGCCAATGGCCGCTGCCGCCTGTTTTGAGGGAATGGCGTCTCCTTTGTTGTCATGGGAAAGCTGCGGTCTGCCCAAAGCCACAGCGCCGGAAGAGACGAGGATGAGCTCTTTTCCTTCCCTATGTAAATTTGACCAGAGCGCCGAGAGATGATGGAGGGTTGCGCCGTCGATATTGTTATCGTCGTCGAGCAAAGTAGAACTGCCGATTTTAAAGACGATTCTTTTGGCGGCGGTTAAAATATCCGTCATAGAGCACTCCTTCTTCCGTGTTCAGGTATAGGCTATATTGTACATAATATATCGTACATAATATATTATAATAGCATAGAATTATGACAATATGCAACACGTATGATTTATTTATTCCATAATGATATAAAAATGATATAAAAAAACTCCGCCGCGGCAAGCGGCAGAGTTCAAACTGTCAAAAAATTCGGCGCAAGCCGGGATTTTCATAAGATACACTTAATAAATCGATTGGAATGTTGTAAAGACCCAGGCGTCGCCAACGCATTCATAAAGATAATCGATTTTCTCGCTGCCGGTGGCGCTTCCCGTTTCCGGATCAACCGTTTCTACCGTGACGGTGTAAGTAATGGAGTGATCGGTACGGGCGGTGACCGTTTTGTCAAGAATGTCGCCTTTGGTAATATCGGCGCCCCGGTCGGCGGCGATTGCATAGAGATTGCCACTGTCTTCAAAATATCTGCCATCGTTGATGAGGGTTGCGGCGATATCCCCGGAGAAGTACTTATTGACCTCGCTCTTTAGCTTGTCCATGGAGGAAACTGCCGGATCATCTACTTTCTGGCAGTATTCGTTGTCGCCGACGGTATAGAAGACGACGTTGCCTTCGCTATCGGTTTCCACGGTCAAAGGATTAAGGTCGAACCATTGATATACCGTGTAGGCCGCGTCAAAGGCGTCCGCCACAGCCTCATCGGAGGGAGTGTCCTCCAAATCCTCTGTGTCTTCGACGGTAATATCGGTGTCCGCCGCCGCTGCTGCGGCCGTGTCCTTTGTTGTGGTGTTCGCGTCTTCAGCGGTGTTTTGTTCACAGCCAAAAAGGAATAGCGTGAAGCATAGACAAATGCACATGATAAACAGTCTTTTCATAAGGCTACCTCCCTTTGACTTTATTATAAATACTTCCTTCCGAGTTGTCAAATTTATTCTAAAACATTGCATGAAGCGGTAAGGGATGATATAATTTAATGATAATTTATAGTAGAGAAATGAATGTCAACACATTTTTTAGCCATCAGGAGGGCATAATGGAACATACGATGATTCCCGCCGCGGAGAAGGAAGCGGAAACCAAAGAATCGAAGAGTTTTATCGAGCGCTTTATTGAAGAAGATTTAAAAACAGGCCGTTTCGATGAGGTGCAGACGCGTTTTCCGCCGGAACCCAACGGCTATCTTCATCTCGGACATGCCAAGGCCATCGTCGTTGATTTCGGCCTTGCGGAAAAATATAACGGCATCTGCAATTTACGCTTTGATGATACAAATCCCGAAAAGGAAGATACGGAATACGTCGATTCCATTATGGAGGATATTCGCTGGCTCGGTTTTTCCTGGCAGCATGTTTTTTATACCTCTGATTATTTTCCCCGCCTCTACGCCCTGGCAGAGGAGCTGATTGAAAAAGGTCTTGCCTACGTCTGCGATCTCAGCGGCGACGAGGTGCGGGCTTTTCGCGGCACGTTGACGGAAGCGGGCAGGGAAAGCCCTTACCGGGACAGGAGTGTCGAGGAAAACCTGGCGCTTTTTCGCCGCATGAAAGCAGGGGAATTTGCAGACGGCAGCAGAACGCTGCGAGCTAAGATCGACATGGCTTCGCCCAACCTCAATATGCGTGACCCGGTCATCTACCGTATTCAACATGCCAGCCATCACAGAACAGGGGATACCTGGTGTATCTATCCAATGTACGATTTTGCCCACCCCCTTTCGGACTCCCTGGAAGGCGTGACCTTCTCTCTTTGCACCATGGAATTTGAGGCTCACCGTCCTCTTTACGATTGGTTGATTGATGCCCTTGACATGGCGGTGAAAAGCCGTCAGATCGAGTTTGCCCGCTTAAACGTCAACTACAGCGTGATGTCAAAGCGGAAGATGAAAAAGCTGGTAGATGATAAAATTGTCGACGGCTGGAATGATCCGCGGATGCTGACCCTTTCGGGGATGCGCCGCCGGGGCTATCCCGCCGCCGCGATCCGCGCTTTCTGTGACAGTGTCGGCGTGGCCCGCGCCAACAGTGTGGTGGACATGGCTCAATTGGAGCATTTTGTCAGGGACAACCTCAACTATACGGCTCCTCGCCGCATGGCGGTACTGGATCCCCTGAAGGTGGTGCTGACCAATTATCCCGACGATCAAACCGAAATCTTTGATGCGGTCAACAATCCCGAAAAGGAAGCAGAGGGGACGCGGCCAATGGTTTTCGGCAAGGTGGTCTACATTGAAAAAAGCGACTTTATGGAAAACCCGCCCAAGAAGTTTCACCGCCTCTCTCCCGGCGCGGAAATACGTTTGCAGCACGCCTACTATATTAAATGTGAAGAAGTGATCAGGGACGAAAACGGTGAAATCGTTGAGCTGCGCTGTACTTACGACCCGGAAAGCCGCGGCGGCTGGGCAAAAGACGGCAGAAAAGTCAAAGGTACTGCTCATTGGGTGGCGGACTGCGCCGCTGTGGACGGTGAAGTTCGTCTTTACGACCGCCTTTTTGCCAAAGAAGATCCCGAGGACGGGGCCTTTGGTGATAACCTAAATCCCGACTCTCTGAAAATCGTCAAGGGCGTAAAATTAGAAAAGAGCCTTGATGGCGTAGAAAAAGGGGAACGTTTTCAATTTTTGAGAAACGGCTATTTTGTGGCCGACGGTAAAAATGAAGCAGGCTTAATCGTCTTTAACCGCATCGTTTCACTGAAGGACAGCTTTAAGAAAGGAAATTGATATGGACGCATTGAAAACCGGTGTGGAACAGGTACTTTATAAGTGTATGGGGATCAAGGAAGGGGAAGAGCTGCTCATCGTCACCGATGACAAAACGTCTCAATTAGGGGATCTCTTTTATGACGTGGCTTTGAGTGAAGGCCTTCAGGTCGAGTCGCTGCAATACCCCGCATTGAGCATGGACGGCCTGGAGCCTCCTACTGATATAGCCGATGCGCTGCTTAACAGCGATGTCGCGATCTTGATCACCTCCACCTCCCTGACCCATACCAGGGCCAGAAAAGCCGCCAGCGACAAGGGTGTACGCATTGCTTCTCTCCCCGGGTTTACCGAAGAGATGCTCAAAGCGCCAATGATGGTGGATTACGATGCCATGACGCTGTTAAGCCAAAAAATCGCGGGTTTGCTGACCGCGGCACAAGAAGCCCGCATCACCACAGCAGCCGGTACTGATCTGACCCTGTCTTTGGCAGGCAGAACCGGCGAGGACGACTGCGGCATCTACGACACCCCCGGCGCTTTCGGTAACCTGCCTGCCGGTGAAGCCTATATCGCGCCGTTGGAAGGTACTGCCAAGGGGATCCTCGTTTACGATGCCTCCATGGGTGGCGTCGGTTTGCTGGCAGAACCGATTCGCGTCACCGTGAAGGACGGTTATGCGGTGAAAGTCGAAGGCGGTGAAGAAGCCGCAAAATTAAAAGCGATTTTAGAAAAAGCCGGCAAAAATAGCGGCAACATCGCGGAACTCGGCATTGGCACCAACGCTGGCGCCCGTGTTACCGGCTCCGTGTTAGAGGACGAAAAAGTACTGGGTACGGTTCATATCGCTTTGGGGGATAACGCCAATTTCGGCGGCGAAGTGGATGCCGACTGCCATCTCGACGGCATTCTTTCCGCCCCCGATCTTTATTTTGACAATAAAATGGTGATGAAAGGCGGTCGCTGGCTGATTTGACAGAACCAATGCATGAAAAATGAATAATATTATGAAAATGAAAACAAAAAGGAGGAAGCTATGGCTAAGGACAGCTCTTTTGATGTAATTTCCGAAGTGAATATGCAGGAAGTGGTAAACGCCGTGAATCAGACGAAAAAGGAGATCAGCCAGCGTTACGATTTCAAAGGCAGCAAAACCGCGGTGGATTTGGAAAACGATACGATCAAGATCGTCACCGAAGACGATTTTCGCTTAAACAATGTCGCCGATATTTTAAAGACCCGTTTGATCACGAGGAAAGTGGCGATTCGCAATTTACAGTACGGTAAGGTGGAGGATGCCGCCGGTGGCATGGTGCGGCAGATCATCACGATCCGTCAGGGGCTTAGCGCGGAAACGGCCAAAGCGATTGTGAAGGATATCAAAAATTCCAAACGGAAAGTGCAAGCGTCGATTCAGGGTGACAGCGTACGGGTTTCCGGTAAGAATAAGGACGATCTTCAGGCGGTGATTGCCCTGCTAAAGGAGAATGATTACGATATCGAATTACAATTTTCGAATTATCGTTAAAATTTTACTTGCATATATATAAATTATATTGTATAATAAGCCACAGTAAGCAGATAACCACCAATGAAAAAAGAAAGTTGGATTGGGGAGGCATTGTTTTGGTGAATGTAACGGTTATTGGCGCGTCAGGCTATGCCGGCGCCGAGCTCATCAGGATTTTAGCGAATCATAAAGAATGCAATATGGTGCATCTTGTGGCGAAAGATAGCGGAAACAGGACCTTGGGCCAGATCTATCCGGCCCTTGCCTATGCCGCGGCGGGAGTTAGGGATCAGATCGTCGAAGATGTCGACGATCTTTTTTGTGGCCATGTTTTTAGGGAAGGCAAAGAGGGTTTCATTGACGATGCCGACATTGTCTTTTTGGCTCTGCCCCACGGTGCTTCGGTGCCCTTTGTCCGCCGGATCCTGGCGAAGGGGAAGAAAGCGATTGATCTCGGCGCTGATTTTCGTTTTCGTGATGTCGCGACCTATGAAAAATGGTACGTCAAACATGAATATCCCGAACTTTGCCGCGATGCCGTTTACGGCATGGTGGAATTAAACCGGGAGCGCATCAAAGGACAACAATTCATCGCCAATCCCGGCTGCTACGTCACCGGCGCTACGTTGGCTTTGTATCCTCTGATCAAAGAAGGTCTCCTCGATTTGCGGTCGATCATCATCGACAGTTGCAGCGGTGTCAGCGGCGCGGGCCGCGGCGCGAAAGAAACCTCCCTTTTCGCCGAATGCAGTGACAACATGAAGGCCTACGGGGTAACCTCCCACCGCCACACGCCGGAAATCGAGCAGAATTTCAGCGAAGCCGCGGGGGAGGATGTGATCATCAATTTTACTCCTCATTTAGTACCCATGAACCGGGGAATTCTCACCACGGCTTACGCTACCCTCAACAGGAAAGGCAGAGACTGCCCTCTTGAGACTGTCTTTCAGCAGTACTATGGCAATGAGTTTTATGTGAGGTTGCTCGAAGAAGGGAAAATGCCGGAAACCAAATGGACCCAGGGTACGAATTTCGCCTATCTCGGTTTTACCGTGGATCAGCGAACGAATCGTGTCATCGTTTGTACGGCTCTGGATAATTTGGTGAAAGGTGCGGCCGGTCAGGCCGTCCAGAATATGAATTTGATCTGCGGGTTTGATGAAAGGGAAGGTCTTACCATGCTTCCCGTTTATCCGTAAAAAGGAGAGGTATGATGGCAAAATTTGAAAATGCCGTGACCCTGACGCCGGGGTTTAAAGCTGCCGGTGTGCATGTCGGGGTGAAAACAAGCAACAAAAACAAAAAAGATATCGCCTTGATTTATTCCGATACGCCCTGTGTTGCCGCAGGGGTGTTTACCACCAACGCGGTAAAAGCGGCGCCGGTGTGCTACGATATGGAAATCGTCCGGGGCGGCTCCGCCCAGGCGGTGATCATCAATTCCGGTAATGCCAATGCCTGCACCGGGCAGCAGGGGATGAAAGACGCGCTGTCTATGGCGGCGGAAACAGGAAAGGCGCTGAACTTGCCCCCTAATCAAGTTCTCGTCTGTTCCACCGGTGTCATCGGCCATCCGCTGCCTATGGATAAAATTTCCGCGGGGATTCGTGAGGCCGCGGCGGCCTTGAGCGAAGAAGGGGGCCGGGCCGCTGCCGAAGCGATCCTTACCACCGATGTCTGGCGGAAGGAAATGTCCAAAACCGTGGATCTTGACGGCCTTACCGTGACCGTTGGCGGCATGGCCAAAGGCAGCGGCATGATCTGTCCCAAGATGGCGACGATGCTCTGCTTCCTTACTACCGACGCGGCGATTCGGCCGGAAGTTTTGAAAAAGGCGCTGACGGAAGTATCCGCTTTAAC
>CALFRX010000274.1 GCA_937919295.1 uncultured Peptococcaceae bacterium
GTGAACGACGTAAAAGCCGGGAAAGTGGAATATCGTTTGGACAAAGCGGCCAATATTCACGTACCCATCGGCAAAGCATCTTTTGATGAAGAAAAACTCTTCGAGAACTATATCGCTCTCATTGAAACCTTGATCAAAGTGAAGCCCTCCGCGGCCAAAGGCCAGTATATGAGGAGTGTCTGCATTGCCGCGACGATGGGGCCTGGGATTCGGATTAACCCCCAGAAACCGTTGGGCAAGTAAGACGGCTTTCCATAATGGCTGATGCGCGCCGAATCCGTCGACTCGTGACGCCTTGCGTACCTTTTCGTGCGCGGCGGCATCCCGGCCCATCGTATTCAACGTGCCTAAGTCATTCTGAAAACCCTTACGTTGAGATAGACGCAGTATTGACAATCCTTTAAAACTGTGCTATGATACAAAAGTTAAAAAAATTCATATCCCTTTAACCGCAGACAGCAAGGTGCCTTTTATAAGGCGTAAAGATTCGTTCACCTGCCGAGGTAAGGACTTGATTGAATGTTAAGACGAACACTGTCTTTTGACGATCCCCTGCCTTGCCGCGGGGGATCTGTTTTATGTTTTGAATCTTTTATAAGGAGGTGAAATCATGGATAAAAAACCTCAGAGAATTGTGAAGGAAAACCTCGTTGCCGGTATCAAAGATGATATCAAAAGTAATTCCACCATGTTGTTGCTGGACTATAAAGGCATCAGCGTCAACGATGATACGAAATTCCGCCGTCAGTTAAGAGATGCGGACATGAAGTATTACGTCGCCAAGAATACCTTTATCAAACGGGCCGCCAACGATGAAGGCATCAATGCCTTCGATGCTTTCCTTGAAGGCACCACTTCCGTGGCCTTCGGCAACGATCCCGTGGCTCTGGCCAAAGTTGTGGCGGAATTTGCCAAAACCCATAAGACCGTCAAAGTCAAAGTCGGCTTGTTGGACGGCGCTTTGCTTCCCGCGGAACAGCTCAGCAATCTTGCCAAGCTGCCCCCGAGAGAAGTCCTGTTGGCCCAGGTGGTCGGCGGGATGCAAGCTCCTCTTACCGGTTTTGCCGGTGCTCTTCAGGGTTTGCTGCGTAACCTTGTTTGCGTTCTTGATCAGGTACGAGAACAGAAATCCGCATAATAGGGCGCTCATAAAGTCTATCTTTATTGAAAAAGAATTTAAAAGGAGAAAATAACCATGACCGTACAAGAAATTTTAGAAGGCGTAAAAGGCCTTACCGTATTAGAACTGGCTGAATTAGTCAAAGCCTTTGAAGAAGAATTCGGCGTATCCGCTGCCGCTCCCGTCGCTGTTGCCGCTGCCGCCGCTCCCGCCGCCGAAGGTGGCGCCGCCGAAGCCGAACAGACTGAATTCGACGTGATCCTTGAAGCCGCCGGCGATGCCAAGATCAACGTGATCAAAGTAGTCCGCGGGATTACCGGTCTGGGCCTCAAAGAAGCCAAAGCCCTTGTTGACGCCGCTCCCAAAGCCGTCAAAGAAAAGGTTGCCAAAGAAGAAGCGGAAGAAATCAAAGCCAAATTAACGGAAGCCGGCGCAACCGTTACCATTAAATAACAAACCAATCAATTCAATTTGGAAATCCTCACAGCTCCATGTTTCATGGAGCTGTTTTTTTTATGCTTTTTAAGAGAATCACCTGCTTTTGACCGTAATGGATAAAAAACATAATCGGTGCAGGTTCGTTTAAAGCGCTAAGATTAATAAATATTAATCTTAGGAATTTTTTGGCACATCTTTGCCATAATGAATAAGTGGGTAGTTCCTGACCCTTAGCACCTTTGCGGCGTGTTACCGCTCAGGTAGGAAATCCTTTTCTGAAACGCCCTTCGCTGTTGGGCTTTGCCCAAAGCGTCGCCGCATTTCTCTTTTTCTTTACTTACCGGAGCAGATGGTTTAATTATGCCTATGTGTGCCATAAATGACCGTATATTTTCCGAGGTGGTTCCTTATAAGCCTTGGGGCACAAGACGTCTGTAGAATTTGTCGAAAAAAAATATAGGATAATGTTGGAAAAAAGGATTGCTTATTTTGATAATATATGGTAAATTTAAGGCGCATGAGACTCTAACATGGGACTCGAACTCAGCGTAGGGTTAAGATCGAAGGATATCGATATGAGATTGTTCCGCTGGGCACTTGTTCAAAATTTAGTATTTATATATTACATTTTTGCGTGAAAGGAGGCTATTTTTTTATAATGGATACTGCGCTTTGCGCAGTTAGGATAGAAATTATACGAAATTTTATGAAGGAAATCTTACATAAAAACGTAAGGGGGAAACAAAATGAACCATAAAAAACCCATACTGCATCTGCTTGTATTGACGTTTTTTGCTCTGACGTTTATGCTTAGCCTTTCATGTGGCGCCAGTGCAGTCACCATTCAGACGGTGGTTACGCATGGAGCAGGCGTTGATCTTTATGTGGAGATGAACGATAACTTCACTAAAGATACAACCAGTATTAGTGAGGATATGTTTAGTGTTAGCAACAAAGACGGCACGATTATCGATGATAGTGAATATACTTTAAATGATGACAGTGTCAGTCTTTCCGGTATGGACTACCAATTCTCTATTATCTACAATACTAATGAGTATGTTTGTGAAATTAATACTTATACGGTAACGTATAATACCGGCGGAATCGGAACGCTTAATCCATTGGCTGCTTCAGCGGTGACTTGGGCGGGTTATGGTGTAACGCTGCCGAATGTAGTGGGCTCTGGTCATACCCTTAAGGGTTGGTATAACGCAGCTGCTTTAGGCTCCAAAGTTGGCGTTCCTGGCGATGAATATACACCTGCTAACGATATTACC
>CALFRX010000275.1 GCA_937919295.1 uncultured Peptococcaceae bacterium
GGCAGGCCTGAAAGATTACGATATCATCACCGCCTTCAACGGCAAGAGTGTCACCGATATGTATGATCTCCAAGACAAAGTCTTTGCCTGCAGTGCCGGGGATACGGTCTCCGTTACCGTTTACCGTGACGGTTCTTTTCTCGATTATCAAATCGTTTTGGGGGAACTAAAGGAACAATGAAAATCAGAATCCTTGCCATCGGCAAGCTGAAAGAGAAATACTGGCGGGAGGCAATTGCCGAATACGAAAAGCGCCTCGGTCCCTACCTGAAACTGGAAATCTTAGAGGGCGGCGAGGAGGAAGCACCGGAGAACCTCAGTGACCGGGAAAAAGATGTCGCTCTCGCCAAAGAGGGACGTTTTTTCCTAAGTAAAATGAAGGAGGGCGATTATAACATCGCCCTTGATCTCAACGGCGAAATGGAGTCCTCTGAAGGGCTCGCACGCCTCATTGAAAAAAACGCCATGGAGCGCGGGAAAACCGTCAATTTTCTCATCGGTGGCTCCTTAGGTCTGGCCGAAGAAGTCAATGGACGCTGCCAAAAACAAGTCGCTTTCGGCAGGGCTACTTTTCCCCATCAACTGATACGGGTTTTCCTTGTGGAGCAGATCTACCGGAGCATGAAGATCATTCGCAGGGAACCCTACCATAAATAGCAAAGGAGCGCTATGAGAGAAAAAATCAGCACCCTTTCACTGACTTCGCTGTCGTTAGGGGTTATGAGCATCATCACCGTCTTCGGCGGCTATACGGTCTTTCTCGGTCTTTTCTTCGCCTTTATCGGCATTCTCACCGGGCTGCGGGGCAAACGCTACAGCCCCACAAAATTCGCGACCCGGGCTGTCCGCATCTCTATTTTCGGTTTTATCCTCTGTGCCGTGGTGATGCTGGTTTTTACGGCGCTCTATCTCAGTTCACTGCTAAACTTTGATTTTGATTTCCATTCCCTTTATGAAACCTTGGCCGATCTCATCCATCGGTTGATCCATTAAACCAAAGCGGCGGGAGCATCTGTCCCGCCGCTTTGACCGTGGAAAAAGTCTGGTATTTCTGCTCTTTCGCGTAGGCGGCAAACCATCCGCCCCGCAGCAGCACGTTTAACCTTAGAAAAGGCGGCAGGGTTTAAGGATAAGATCGCATCTTTTAGAGCAAATAGAGCAAATCCCTAAGGCCTTTGCTCCGAAAAGAAAAAGCCTTTCCCGGCAGTTTCTCATCATGTAGCCCGAGATCCGCAGACGCGGGTTTTGTCTACAATTTAAAAGGGAAGTGTGTAATAACACCTCCCTTTTGATGGTTTATGAATGGTTCATTATAAAGTTGGTTTTAATAAATTTTAGTTGAGAATATAGACAGTGACGCTTTTCACGCCCCAATTAATACATTCTTCTTCAGAATTGAGATAAACATCAATTCTGTTACCTTTAATCAACCCTCCGGTATCTTCGGCAACACAATAGCCATACCCTTCCACATAGAGCTTTGTACCCAGCGGTATTACACTGGGGTCCACGGCAATGGCACCTACTCTTGACAACGTACCGCTTTTGGTTAAGGAACCTTCCGATTCATGGTACGCTGTTGCCTTACAAGTTAAAACTTTGGAATAAGACATACCGTTAGGGGCGACCTGGTTGGAAGCAGTCGATTCATTTCCACTATCTTCATTATCGCTGTTAACGTTGTTAACGCTGGCAACAACAACTGTGCCAACTGCGACAATTTCTGTTACCGGTTCGGTGACATCTGAATTAACAAGCTCTTCGCTGTAGTATTCACCGTCCCGGTAAGTAACGAGATAGGTATCGGCTTGCAGCCCTGTCTTACCGCGCTGCAATACCGCTTTCTCGCCTGAGAACATAGTGCTATCCTTTTGTGTTTCTACGGAATATGCCAACTCTGTTTCTCTTATTTCTTCCTCTATTGTCACCCTGTGAATATCAATGACCAAATCTGTGGTGGCGGCTGCGCTCACCTTCGGTTCCACAATATCGTGTTCCCCCAAGGTGATATTGGCTTCGTTTAGCACGTCGCCGACATTCTTTGCCGCCATACTGACTTTTAGCGTTTGTCCGTCTACCAAAACTTTGTAGTTGTTGGTCACTTCTACCGGAACCTTTTGCCCATCGTAAATTTTAGAATCGAGAGCAACGCCGACAGAAGAAATATCGTCCAGATCAATCTTCTGTTCTTCCAGCAGTTCCTTAACGGTGTTGGTATATGTGCGGACAACCTTATCATTGCTATTGACGGATAATGTAACCTCTTTTTCTTCAGACATGATCCATGCTCCACAGCCTAGTCCGATCACGGCTACAGCCACGAAGGAACAGAGGACAATTAGGATTTTTCGGGAATGGAAAAAATTAGACCATATCGTCTTAGTTGACATATACACCTCCTTCCAACTTTGAATAAAGTATACTATACTTTACGAAAAAAAGTCAAATCCAACCGTATCTTAAAGCCCCTGCTATACAATGCCACCGTATAAAAAAATAAGTTTTTTTAAAAAACTTTTGCCGCTTTGGGAGCATTAAATCCCCTGCTACAAATGGTCCATATGGTGGTATTTCCTGAATTTCAGAGAAAAAAAATTCATAAATTTTTAAGAAATTTATGAATTTTTGGAACACCTGCTATACGAGCTTTGACCTTTCCGGTCCATAATCATGCCCCTGAATTTAGAACATATTTTCGCATAAAACCTGTCGAATGTTATGCATTATACAGTGGTATATTTATGCATACAAAGTATATTTATTACATATACCGCAATACCCTTGTTTTTTCGGGGATCATCCGCCCTCATTCCTACGGTGGTTCATGTTTCCCTGCCGAGACAGCTCATTTTTATGCTTGCCCCTGCTTCAGGCAGCGAAAAGAAAGACGAAAAAACGCCGAAGGGCTCGATTGTGATCCCTTCGGCGCAGTTTGGTATATTTTGTTAAAAAAGCATGTTTTTTATTGTTCGCGCAACACCGCTATTTGCGGCTTACCGGCAGCCGAAAGAGACGGCAACCGTTCTCATAGGTCACTCTCTCCACCTCTTCTACGCTGATTCCCCGCAGATCAGCGACTTTTGCCGCCACATAGCGGAGGTGGGCGGGTTCGTTGCGGCGGCCGCGGCGAGGTTCCGGGGATAAATAGGGACAATCGGTTTCGATCAGCAGACGGTCTAAGGGCATCTGCTCCACAACGCGCACCGGCTTTTTGGCATTTTTAAAGGTCAGCGGACCGTCAAAGCCGAGATAATAGCCGCGTTGCAGGCAAGATTGTGCCTGCTCCCAACTGCCGGAAAAACAGTGGAAAACGCCTTTATGGTCGCTTTCCCCCAATTCCTCCGTTAATATCCCCAAGGTATCCTCAAAGGCGTCGCGACTGTGAATCACCAGGGGCAGATCGAGACTTTTGGCCAGGCGAATCTGGCGGCGAAACACGTTGTGCTGGGTTTCCCTATCCGTGTTGGCATAATGATAGTCAAGGCCGATTTCCCCGATGGCAACGACCTTCTCCCCTTTTGCCCAAGACAAAAGCTCCGCTTCCAGAGCCTCATGGTAAGTGCTGCTGTCGCTAGGGTGTACGCCGACAACGGCGTACACTTTTTGGTATTGTTCCGCCAATGCCACGGCCTGCCGGGAGGTTTCCCTGTCACAGCCCACTACATTGATGCGGCACACACCGGCTTCTCCCGCACGGGAGAGCACTGCTGCCAAATCATCGGCAAAGGCTTCGTCATTGAGATGGGCGTGGGTATCGTAAAGCATTAACGGACCACGCCTCCACAGCTTATCTTATCAACAAGGAGCGCTTCCAGACCGTCTTCATCGGAGGCGCAGAGCACCATGCCACGGCTTTCGATGCCCCGCAGTTTCACCGGTTTCAAATTCGCCACAATGACGACTTTTTTGCCGATCAATTCTTCGGGAGCATAGTATTTGGCGATCCCCGCCACAACGGTGCGTTCCTCTTCGCCGATTTTGACGCCGAGTTTTAACAATTTATCGGCGTTCTCCACCTTTTCCGCTGTGAGCACTTGGGCGACGCGCAGTTCCATTTTGGCAAAGTCGTCGATGGTGATCAAATCTTCACTTTTCTGTTCGGTTTTCACTGCTTCTTTCACCGCTTCTTTGGCTTCCTTTGCTTTGGTCTTACCCTCCTTTTTCGGGGCGGGAGCACTCTCTCCGTCGTTCCATTCCAGGCGGGGGAAGATGGGTTCGCCGCGGTGAATCTCGGTTTTGGCTTTGATGCCTCCGTAGGGGAGGCTTTCCCAAGTATGCAGTTCCTTTTCTTCGGCAATGCCCAACTGCGCAAAGACTTTTGCCGGCGTATTGGGCATCACCGGCGTCAGCAGAATGGTGGCAATGCGGAGGGCTTCGGCCATATTATATAAAACCGTCGTTAGTTTGGCTTTTTCGTTATTTTTGTTCAAGGCCCAGGGAGCACATTCATCAATATATTTATTGGCTTTGGTCACGATTTGCCAAACAGCGCCGAAGGCGTTATGGAATTCCAGCTTATCCATGCATGCTGCCATCTCTGCGGGAACGGTTGCCAAGAGAGAGAGCAATTCGTCGTCGAATTCCGTTTTTTCCTGGGGCGCTTCGATGATCCCGCCTTGAAATTTTTCGATCATCGCCGTGGTGCGGGAAAGCAAGTTCCCGAAGTCATTGGCGAGATCCACATTGATGCGGTTGACCAGGATCTCCTCGGTATAGTTGCCGTCAGCGCCGAAAATAAACTCCCGGAGCAAAAAGTAGCGGAGCGCGTCGGTGCTGTATTGATCGGCTAAAACCATCGGGTCGACGACATTGCCTTTACTTTTGGACATCTTCCCTTCATTCACCAAGATCCAACCGTGAGCGAATACTTTTTTCGGGAGGGGCAGATCTAAGGCCAGGAGCATAATGGGCCAGATGATCGTATGGAAGCGCACAATGTCTTTTCCCACGAGATGAACGTCGGCGGGCCAATATTTTTCAAAGCGGGGATCGCCTTTGGTGTAACCCAGGGCAGAAATATAGTTGGTCAAGGCGTCGAGCCAGACGTAGACCACGTGCTTGGGATCGCCGGGAACGGGAATGCCCCAGCGGAAGGTGGTGCGGCTGATGCTGAGATCCTCAAGGCCTTGTTTGATGAAATTCACCATTTCGTTGCGGCGGGAGGTTGGCTGAATAAAGTCGGGGTGGCTGTCAATATAGGCCAAAAGGTAATCGCTGTAGTTGGAAAGTTTAAAAAAGTAGCTTTCCTCCTGAACCACATCGACAGGGCCGCCGCAATCGGGGCAGACGCCTCCAGCGTCTTTGATCTGGGTTTCCGTAAAAAAGGTCTCACAGGAAACACAGTAATGGCCTTCGTAGGAACCGAGGTAGATATCGCCTTTGTCCTGTAACTTGCGAAAAATCTCGGCGACGACTTCCTCATGGCGCGGTTCGGTGGTACGGATAAAATCGCTGTAATCAATATCAAACTTTCGCCAAAGCTCTTTAAAGGAAGCGATGATCCGATCCACATAAGCCAGGGGTTCCATTCCCGCCGCCGCGGCGCTACGCTCAATTTTCTGTCCGTGTTCATCGGAACCGGTGAGAAAATAGGCGTCATAACCGCGCATCTTTTTATAGCGGGTCATGGTATCCGCTGCAACAGTGGTATAGCAATGACCGATATGCAAGGTGGCGCTGGGATAGTAAATGGGGGTCGTGATATAAAAGGTAGGTTTTGACATGGGTTATTCTCCTTCTTCTCCATCCGTAAAGGTATAAGGATAGATCTGATTTTTCTTCATTCGATATTTTTCCGCAACAATCCGTACTGCGGTTTTGGCTTTGACGCCCTCGGACATAAGACCGGCCAGTTCGGCCTTGATCACCTCTTCTGTGGGAATTTCGTTTTCTTCGCCGCGAAAGCCCTCGATCACCAGCACCATTTCCCCTTTCAACTGCGTGTCCGAAGCCGTTTGGAGCAGAGAGGAAAGGGTACCGTAATAGAAGGTTTCATGGATCTTGGTCAACTCCCGGCAGAGGGTGGCTTTACGGTGACCCAAGGCAGCGGAGAGCGCGGCAAGATCCTCTTTGACCCGATGGGGAGAAACGTAGATCACTAAGGTTCTACTTTCTTTGGCGATCTCTTTCAGCCGCTCCTGCCGCTCCTTTTTGGGCCGCGGCAAGAAACCCTCGAAAACAAAGCGATCGCAGGGCAGCGCCGAGGCGCTGACCGCGGAAAGCACAGCATTGCCACCGGGTATGGGATGAACGGGAATCCCCGCTTCAGCAGCCGCCCGAACAAGATCGGCGCCGGGATCAGAAATCCCCGGCGTACCGGCATCGCTGATCAAGGCCACGGTCTCACCCTTTTGGAGCCGCGCTATAAGCTCTTCCCGCCGTTTCACCTCGTTATGCTCGTAATAGCTGAGCAGCGGCGTCTTAATATCAAAATGTTGTAATAAGATTCTGCTGTGGCGGGTGTCCTCGGCGCCGATCACATCGACATTTTTCAGCACTTCAATGCCGCGAAAGGTCATGTCATCAAGGTTGCCGATGGGTGTCGCCACAAGATACAGTCCCTGTTCCATGGTAAATCTCAAAAATCCTCTTCATTTCCGGAGTATAATCCCCGTCTTCAGCGTATATGGTGAACGGCGTCAGCTCCCTGTGGCAGCACGGCGCTTTTGTCCATTGCAGCAATACCCGGGAAAATCCGGGGTTGGTCTTTTTGGAAAAAACAGCGCGGCTGCTCTCCAGGAAAAGTCCCGCTTCTTGCGCCCTTTTGCAGATTTCCTCTTTCCGCAGGCCAGGAAAGATCAAAACAAGCCGCCCGCTTTCCCGCAGCAGGGAAAAGGCTTGGCGCATCAGACCCGCTGGATGCCAAAAAAGCTCCGTTTTAGCGGCGGCCACCTCTTCGTTTTGGGACGGACGGCATTTGTCCCCTGGGTAAAAAGGTGGATTCGTTACGATTAGATCAAAGGAGGAGGACGCTAAAAAACGATCCGCTTCCATGGCGTCGCCGGAAAGCACCGTAACGTCAACCCTGTTTTCCGCCATATTGCGCCTGGCCAATTCGAAAGGCCCGTCCATTTTCTCCACTGCCGTAATGAGCAGGGAAGGTTCTCTGCCCAAAAGCAAAAGCGGCAATACGCCGCTGCCGCAGCCGAGATCAAGAACGGCGGCGCCGGGAAAGACCGGGACAAAAGCGGCAAGTAAAAGGGCATCGAGAGAAAAGCGGTAACCGTCCTTTTTTTGAAGCAGACGGTAACCGCCGATGATCAGATCGTCATCCGTAAACTCATTTTTGTTCATCGCTGTGCAAAGCGTCCTTATCCAAAAGGGAGGCGCAGAAAAGGCATTCGCCGTCCCGGGTTTCGCCAAAATGGGCGGAGCAGACATGAAAACCGGCGTCGAATAAGGCCAAAAGGTTGGCCTTACCGGAAATCTGCATATTTTTATTGCGGATGATCGTCTGCATCGAAGCGTTATCCTGTTCCATCCGCTCTACGTAGTGGCGAATCGTCGCCAGCTCATCTTCCATTGCTTTCAATTTCGCTTCCAATTCGCAAATCGCTTCAGCCAGCATAAATACACCACTGCTTTCTTTAATCTTCCAGCTCTTTCAATTCCTCATCGATTTCTTCATCAGTATCAGCGTCGTAGCTGTTGATCGAGTCATCGTAACTTTCAAATTTTAGGCAGCACATCAGACGGCCACAGATCCCCGAAATTTTGCCGGGATTCAGGGAAAGGTTCTGATGTTTGGCCATGCGGATCGATACCGGCTGAAACTCGTCTAAAACACTGTGACAGCAGAGTACACGGCCGCAGGAGGCGATACCGCCGATCATCTTGGCTTCGTCTCTGACGCCGATTTGCCGCAGCTCGATCCTGGTGCGGAAGACGCTGACCAGATCCTTCACCAGTCCCCGGAAATCGACCCGGCCGTCGGCGGTGAAATAGAAGATGATTTTACCGCCGTCAAAGGTGTATTCCACGTCAATGAGCTTCATCACCAGATTATTATCTTTGATTTTTTCAAGGCAAATATCGAAGGCCTTCTTTTCTTTGGCCTGATTCTCTTCATAGGTCTTTTCATCAACGGCAGTGGCTTTCCGGATGACTTCCTTCAACGGTTTCACCACTTTATTTTCGGGAACCTGCCGGGGCGGGATCACCACAGTGCCGTATTCCATCCCCCGGGCCGTCTCCACAATGACGTGATCGTGATTTTTCAGTTCCAGGTCGCCGGGGCTGAAATAATAGATCTTCCCTGCCTGTTTAAAGCGTATACCAACTACAGTTTCCATTAAGGTCGTCCTTTCTTTTTAGCCGCAGGAGAAAATTCTCCGTAATCAATTTCAGATTGATATTGCTTTCCATGAGGATCGGCGCGGCAAGAGCCCACTGCCATAAATCAAAGAGCTGACCCGCGCTCCAGTGTTCCTCGGGGAAGCCCTGGGCCGGGGTAACGCCGCCCAGGCGATATAAGTAATTTTCGGAAAACAGGCTCACCGCCGTTTCAAAAAACGACGCTAATTTTTCCCGCTCTTTGGCGTATTTTTCCGCAGTACGGAAAAGATATTCCAGCGGCGATGATTTGACAGCGGAAAGGATAGAAAAAACTTCTTCCCGTTCCGCATCAAGAGCCCTCTTGTTTTCGGAAAGAATACGAATGATGCGGCAGCGGGAAGCGATGGTTTGCAAAATACGGTCTTCGTTTTCCGCTGTCAATAAAAATACGGTGTTTTCCGCCGGTTCTTCCAACGCTTTTAGCAAGCGGTCGGCGCATTCCTCTTTCATCATATCGGCTTTCTGCAAAAGAAAAATCCGATGTAATCCTTGTTTTGCGGTGAGTGAAAAGTATTTTCGCAATGTTTTGAGCTGATCCGCTTTGTAATAAACGCCTTCCGGCGCCAAAACCACGAGATCGGGGAAATTTCCACTCTTTATTTGCAGGCAATGACTGCAGGCGCCGCAACCGGCGCCGTCTTGGGGATTGCGGCAATTGATTGCCGTCGCGAAGTCGAGGGCTTCCCCCTCAACAAGTTCGGCCTTGCCGTATAACAGATAGGCGTGACCCGGATGAGCGCTTTTTATTTCTCTTTTCAGCCGTTCATTCATAAGAGCGGCTCCAAGGCTTTCTCAATATCGGTGGCCACGGCCTCCATTGGCCGGTTACCGTTGACCACAAGACAGCACTCTTTGCGTTTTGCGGCTTCTTTTAGATAACCTTCCCGCACCTTTTGAAAAAAGACCACTTTTTCCTGTTCCAATCGGTCTTTGGGGGCCTCTCTGTTTTCCCGAATGCGCTGAAAGCCCACTTCCGCGGGAACATCGAGAATAACGGTGAGGTCCGGCGATAGGCCGACAGTGGCAATGTCGTTCACGGCTTCCAGAACAGACCGGGAAATCCCTCGGCCGTAGCCTTGATAAGCCACGGTGGAAAGGTGAAAGCGGTCGCAGAGCACGGCCTGCCCCTGTTTTAGGGCGGGGACAATAACCTCTTTTAGATGCTGTGCCCGGGCGGCCCCGTAAAGCAGCAGCTCGCAGCGGTCGTCCATGTTTTGATGGGCCGGATTAAGCAGAAGTTCCCGGATCTTTTCGCCGATCACAGTACCGCCGGGTTCTCTGGTCATAACGACGTCGATGCCGCGGCGGAGGAGGTATTCTCTTATGTTTTCCATTTGGCAGGTCTTCCCTGCCCCGTCAATGCCCTCAAAGACGATAAAAATGCCGTTTCTCTTCATCATGACCAACCTTCCGACAGTTTACAATACTTCATATTATTATCTCATATTCCGCTGTCAAATTCAAGTACTCCGCCGCTGTTGCCGCCGAATTCTCTGAATTCTTTCGATTCATTGATTTCCCCGTTTCTTTCATGTATAATATAGAGAAATACTTATTTCATGCAGAGAGGAAAACATTATGAAATTATGGGGTGGCCGCTTCGCCAAAAACAACGATACGCTGATGGAAGATTTCCATTCCTCTATCACCTTTGATAAACGGCTCTATCGGGAAGACATCGAGGGTTCCCTGGCCCACAGCAAGATGCTGGCAAAGCAGGGCATCATCAGCAAAGAAGAAGGCGCGGTCATTGCGGTGGCCTTAAAAGAAATTCTATCGGAAATCGAAAGCGGTGCGGCGCAATTCGATATTGCCGCCGAAGATATCCATATGAACGTGGAAACCATGCTCATTGCCAAAATCGGTGATACCGGTAAGAAGCTCCACACCGCCAGAAGCAGAAATGATCAGGTGGCTTTGGACACCCGGCTCTATTTAAAAAAGGAAACCGAAAACATCATCGCCCTTTTAAAAGAGCTGGAGGAAACGCTGCTGTCTTTGGCCGAAACCCACAAGGAAACCGTCATGCCCGGTTACACCCATCTGCAAAAAGCCCAGCCCGTTACTTTCGCCCATCATCTTTTGGCCTACTTTGAAATGTTCCTGCGGGATCTGGGACGCCTCCAAGACAGCAAAAAACGCCTCAATATCATGCCCTTGGGCAGCGGCGCTCTGGCCGGCACCGTGTTCCCCCTAAACAGGGAAAGCGTCGCCTGCGACCTCGGCTTCGACGCGGTGACCGCCAACAGTATGGACGGCGTATCCGACCGTGACTTTATCATTGAGTTTTTGAGCGCTGCCGCTATGATTATGATGCACCTTTCCCGTTTCAGCGAAGAGGTCATCCTTTGGTCCAGCGGCGAATTTGCTTTCGTCTCTTTAGACGACGCTTATTCCACCGGTTCCTCCATCATGCCGCAAAAGAAGAATCCCGACGCGGCGGAACTCATTCGCGGCAAAACCGGCCGGGTTTACGGGGACCTTGTGGCCTTGCTCACCGTGATGAAGGGACTGCCTTTGGCATACAACAAAGATATGCAGGAAGATAAAGAGGCCCTTTTCGACGCCGTGGATACGGTCAAAGGCTGCCTGATGGTATTTAAGCCCATGCTATCTACCTTGACCATCAACAAAGAAACCATGCGCCTTGATGCCGAAGGCGGTTTCATCAATGCCACAGACGCCGCGGACTACCTGGCGGAACACGGCGTGCCCTTCCGGGAAGCCCACGGTATTGTCGGTAGCCTCGTGCTCCACTGCGAAAAGGAGCAAAAAACCTTAAATGATCTAACCATTGACGAATGGCAGCGCTTCTCCCCTGTGTTTAAAGAAGATATCTATGATTTCATCAAGATCGAAAACAGCGTCAGCCGCCGGGATATCACCGGCGCGCCCTCTCCCCGCCAAACGGAACTGGCAGTTAAACGCGGGAAGGAACGTCTTTTTAGCCTATAAACAATCATATAACGAAAGGGATACGGTATCATTACCGTATCCCTTTTTAATGGAAAAGCAGAGTAAACTACAAGAAGATTGCATTTATGATTTTGGCTCAAAAGATACCATGTTATATAGGAGAGCCTTAAAGTTAAAAATATAATGAAATATCATCAGGCTATCTTTTCTTCTCCGTCATGTTCTATAACAGCGCCTGCCAAAACGTCGTCAGCGGATAAGGCGTCCATTTCTTCTTCTACAGAAAAATAACTTATGATTTCATCTCTTGACCACGATTTGAAATCCTCCCGGATCCATTTATGGCATGAAATGACGCAACACATGATCAATAGAGATACGGGAACCGACGTAATGATCAGCACCGCTTTAAATCCGCTGAGGGTAGAACCTGCCCATAAGAGACAAAGAGGAGAAACGGAAAGTAAAGCGGCAAAAAGTATACGGAGCGGCTTTGCCGGATCACCCCAAGTATCCAGATCTTTTGTACAGGTAGCGGCCATAGAATAGGCGGCGGAATCCATGGTTGTCACAAAGAGAATAAAGGCTGTAAGGAACCAAATGCCGAGGACAAACTTGCCACCGGGTAAAGACATGATCAGTGTTGAAATCAGCCCCGATTCATCAAAAGTATTAGTGTTCAGCATACCGGGAATCAGACACGGTCAGGAACGAGTTTAAATAACTTAAACAGCGCTGTCTGCGGCGCGTTACCGCCAATTCCCAGGGCATCAAAAAACATGGTGCCGCCGTTGGGCAGGGGCGGCACCTTATGGGTGGCGATGATTCTTTCCGCTTCGGCATAAGCTCTTTCCGCCAGGTCTTTCTTACCGGCGGCGATCCAGGCTTCTCTCATGGAGCGATCGAAAAGACTGGTGGTACTCTGTTTTTTACGGAAGTTGGCAAAGGTGTGGGGATGGCTGATGAGTTCACCGCCGGAGCCGATCTCCTTGATCAGGTTCACCGCCATGGCTTCGTCGTTTACCGAGATGCCTTCGATTACTTTACGGATCATGGTATAAATTTCGTTGTCAATCACAAACTGCGCGTAATCAAAGGTAATACTGAGGTCGAGCATACCCGCGCCGTAAATCAGATTGGCGCCTTCCTGGGCCGCCAAAATAATGACATCGGTGCATTCCGGAATCAATTTCAAAAGGCTGGTCGGGCAAACATTAAAGGAAATCAAAGGACGCTGCCTCAATTTTTCCTTGCCGCCAACCTACCGCTGATGCCATTTTCAGCAGCTTTTTGGCATTTTCTGCGCCGTCAGGGCCGATAAAGAAGTGCTTCGTGGTGTTGGGAAAGATCGCCTCGGCGTTATGCAGCGCCTGGGAGGGGCCGGGGTGATCCTGGGAAACAACGGCGCGATAAGTGATATCCATATTACTAAGATAATCACTCATCAAGCTGCATTTTGCCAAATCCGCTTTGGTGCTGGGACGATAGTCTTTGGTTTCCATATCGCGGATCATTACGCTTTCCCCGAAGTTGACGAAACCGACGCGATTTTTTTCGATAACGTAATCTTTCTCCGGCGTTCTACCACAAAGTTGCAGGGTGGGGGGTGCGGTACAAATGGCTTCTGCCACAATGTAGGGAGGGATTTTAACAATGTGGGTCACTTCATCAACAACGGCGCCGCCATCGGCAAAAATGTCTCGTGCTCTTCTACTATCCACACGAACGCCATCGTTATTCAGAACATCCAAAGTTGCGAGGTAAATCGTCTGCAATTTGTCGGGGGACTAACCAATGATCCCGAAACTGCCGAGACCATTGAAAACAGCCTGTTTGTTCCTTTTCATCATGAGACCTCCATTTTCTAAGATTGATGCCTTTATATTATGTAAAAACCGTGCCAAATTGGAGTTCCCTCCTGATCAGGGCGTTTCCCCCGCTGCTGCCGATAAAAAAAGAGCGTCTGCGCATTTTTGCGCAAACGCTTGGTTTCATCTCTATGATTTTCCTTCATTGCCACCAAAACACCTCTTTGGCGCCTGCGCACAAAATGCATTATGAAGAATGCTTATTTGCATGATCGCTGCCCCGTTTCAACCAGCGGTTCACCGTTGATTGATTGACCTGGAGCAATTCCGCCGCCTTATAAGAAGAGCCGGATTTCTCATAGGCCATTTTCACCAAATTGCTTTGCAGCTTTTCTTTGGCTTCTTTCAGCGGCATCAGGCCGGTGCAGATCACTTTTGCGTTGGGCAGGTCTGTGATTCCCCGAGGCGACATCCCTTCCATCAGTAACTCGTCAAATAATGCGCAATCGATATAATCGCTTTCACTGGTAACGACAATCCGCTCGATGGTGTGCATCAGTTCCCGGACATTCCCGGGCCAGGGGAACGACTGCAATTTCTCAATGACACTGTTGTCCATATGTCGATTGAAGCTGTATTTTTGATTGGCTAAATCAAGAAAATGAAAGATCATCGGCACAATATCCTTGTTCCGTTCCCTCAGGGGCGGGATATAGATGGGCATCACATTGAGCCGGTAATATAGATCGCGGCGAAAGCCTCCCTGTTCCACCATGGAGAACAAGTTCTTATTGGTGGCGGCGATGATGCGCACATCAATGGGGATCCGCTTGGTGCCGCCCACCCGCACAAGTTGGTGGTCCTGCAGGAATTCCAAAAGCTTCACCTGAAGGGGCAGCTCCATTTCACCGATCTCATCAAAAAAGACCGTGCCGCCGTCGGCAACCTCTAATTTTCCTATCTTGCCGCTCTTTAAGGCTCCGGTAAAAGCCCCGGGCTCATAACCGAAAAGTTCCGATTCCATCAGCTCTTTGGGGATCAAACCACAGTTGATCTTCACAAAAGGCTTGTCTTTTCTGCGGCTCAATTTATAAACCGTGTCCGCAATAACTCCTTTGCCGACGCCGGATTCGCCTTCGATCAATACGGAAACATCCGTCGGCGAGATTTTCATCAGGGTTTTTTGGATCTGACGCATCGCAGGACTTTCAAAGATATATTTGTTTTTGGCGATGACCTGTTCCTGGAGGAGTTTGATTTTTTCGTTACTGGATTTGAGTTCCCGGGAGAGCTGACTGATTTTATCGGTGATTTCTTCAATATTCTTGGATGTGCTCAAAATCTGGATGATCTTACCGTTTTCATCAAAAACCGGCCGGGCGGTACAGATGATCCTTAGTTTTGTGGCGGTAACGTCTACAATTTCCGCGCAGCGTTCCCTGGTCTTCATCACTTCCAACGTCAGGCTTTTCGATAAAACATTCCGTCGCACCAGTTCGTTGACGTGACAGCCGATATAATCTTTGGCGCTGATACCCATAATGAATTCACCGCGGGGATTGATATATTGGATGAAGCCGTATTCATCGGTGATGAAGACTTCGTCTTCCATGATATCGAAGATGCGTTTATAATTTTCGATCTGTAACTTCAAATTATTGATTTGATGGTGCGTTTCCAGGCAAAAACGGCTGAAAAAGCCGGCCTGCTCAAAAACGCCGCGAATCTCACCGTTGCTGTCGATCATCAAGGCAATGCCGCAGCCATCGGAGACAAATTGGGCCGGGGTTTCCCATTTGATAATACTGTAGCTCAGATCGGGGATTTTTTCCGGCAATACGGAATCCACCCGCTCTTTTAGTAAATAGCGATAAATATCCTTTACAGCATAGACCTTGTATTCTTCTCCCTGTAAAATAATGTAGTTACAGTACAATTCGTCAAGGGTGAATGCCGTGTCAGGTTGGTGAAAAACAAAATTCTTCGTGTAGGTATCCATTGGTGTCAACCTCTTTCGAATGTTCTATTTTATACCGTAAATGGAAGCATGGCTATATATCTAAAAAAACGGGTGGATCAGAAAGGAACACTGAAGGTTCCTCAAAATCAAAAATCCTTTAACAAACTCACCGTTTATTGACGGTCAACGGCCGCCTTTACCGCAGCATCCACCGCAGCGTTCTGTTCCTCGGTCAGCGGCGTACACTTGTGGTTGGCATAAAGTTCTTTCGCTTTGGCCATGGCATTTTCGCCGTAGGAAACGCGGGTTTCATCCCAAGATTCATAGGTTCTGCGTTCACAGAGGGTGGGGCTCCACAATTCGGATCTTAAGTGGCGCAGCGTATGCATGTTGCCAAGGAAATTCCGGTCCCCGTTAACAACTTCCCGAATCGCTTCCACCGCCAAAGTATCCTCATTGACTTCCTTCTCTTTGACGACATGCTTGATGATGGAACAGATTTCATCATCCATGACGGTGGTGGCATAGTCGGCGATCAAGGCATTGTCGCCTGAACCGGCGGTACCCAAAATTGCCGCGCCGCCCAATGCAGGAACAAGGGCATTGAACATTCTTTCAAAGCCGGCCTGTTCATCACAAATCTTCGAGGAACAGGAAAAACCGGTGGGTTCGCAAGGAATATTATAGTAATTCGACATCTGAGCGGAACAAAGCCCCGCAACACCCATTTCAGGCGCCGCCCAGAGACCGATGGCGGTGCGCATATCAATAAAGGTCACCCGAGGCGACATCACCACGGGCAGGCCCGGTTTCATCAATTCGGCGACAACGACGCCGGCGAGCATTTCCGCGTTGTGCATGGTTACGGAGCCGATCAGGGTCATCGGACCGGTGGCGCCCATCATCGGGCAGGGAATGATGCCCAAAGGCAGACCGGCTTCCACCGTGTCGAGCAAGCCGTTGGCGGGGCCGACGGCGTAATCGAGGGGGCTAATCGGCGAAACCTGCAGGTAAGCGATGGGTTTTTTGATCAAGTTGGCCATGCCGCCGACGGCAGCAGCCAGGACGTTGGGGATATATTTCATTTCATGATCGGATTCGATACAGATATGCAGCGGTTTGCTGGTATTTTTGACCTGCGCTGCCGTTTCACAAGTAACTGCCGCGTGTTCCGGCACATCCTTCGGGAAAATCGCGGAAATAATGTCAATATTCGGTAAACCGTCGCAAACTCTGAGATAGTCTTCCAAATCCGCCAAAGTGACCAGCTTCCGTTTGCCGGTTTCGATATCATTGATAAAGGGAGAACCGATGCAAGTTTGGGAATAAACCTTACCCGGGGCGCCCAGTTCAGCATCGTGCTTGCCGTCTCTGCTATAGAGGGTAAAGGGGCCGGGAACCGCTTTAATCGCTTTTCCTACCAGCTCTCTGGGGAAATATACGGTCTGATCTTTGACATGCAAACCAAGGTTTGCGCAAGTTTTTAAGAATCGTTCGGATTTGCTGCGCACACCAATGGTTTCTAAAATTTCCAATGTTGCTTCATGAATGCTTTCAATGTCTGTTTTACTGAGGTATTCGTATCTCATAGTATCTCCTTTCGTGGAAGCATAGAATTGATTGATTATGCTTTATTCTCTTCTTGTTAATGCAATTATCATGCCAGAGACACAATCACCTCAGAAAACCGATCTCAAGCACCGCGTAAAGGATTGAAGTCCCGGAGGCGGACGCCTGACCCCTTTTACAATCATGCAAAAATGCATGATTCAAATATTCTTTTTCTGATTTTCAAGGCAAAAATGCCGTTCCTTTTAATGCCGACCTTGATTTTCCAAAAGAAAGGTCGTTCATGCAAAATTGCATGATCATCATGCAGTTTTGCATGATACCCATGCAGTGCAGGTTTTTTGCCTTGTTTTACATTGTTCTCGGTTTGCCGTAAAAGAACGCTGCCATCAGTCCCGGGCCGGAATGAGTGCCGATGGTGGAACCGATATAGGTAACATAAACATCCTGAAAGCCGAACTTCTCCTTGATTCCATCGCCGAATTTTTTGGCTTCAGCGTAAATATCAGAATGACAGATGAAGAGCACCTGGTCTTCGGGATGGGGGCAAAGCTCCTCTATGATCTGATGAATCCGCTGTATCGTCTTTTTTTTGCCGTGTGCCTTTTCCTGGACAATAAGATGCCCCGCCAAATCAAGATTGAGGATGGGCCAGATATTCAAAGCGTGGGCAATCACCATGCCGGCACGGCTTACCCTGCCGCTGCGATAGAGATAAGAAAGATCACCGGTGGTGTAATACGTATTGACCTCCCCTTTATGCGCTTCGATCCAAGCCACGCATTCCGAGGGGGTTTTCCCCTGATCCCGCAGGTCAGCGCCGGCCAAAGCCAACATGCCGTAGCCTACTGAGGCCAAGGTGGAATCGACCACATAGACAAGGGCCGCGGGAAATTCCTCCAAAAGCTGATTTTTGGCAATCAGCGCATTGCTATACGTCCCGGAAATGCCGCTCCCCATACTGATATGAACAATGGGCAAATCATTTTTGCTCAGCGCGTTTTTCCAAAAATCCAAGTACTGGGAGGGCGTAATCTGGCTGGTATGGGGAACTTTTCCCGCCCGCATCCACTCATAGAAACGATGGCAATCCTCATGATCCATCGTATCAAGATAAGCGACACCGTCAATCTCGTAACTGAGTTGTAAGGGAATGATCCCGCGTTCTTGACAAATCGACATGGGCAGATCACAACCGGAATCTGTCATAATCTGAAACTGATACATGATGAAACCTCCCGAAAGAACCTGTTGTCACGCAATAAATCTATGACTTTTCACTTACGCCACAATATTTATATTTATCCTTATATAAAATATAACAGAAAAATCTCATTTGCGCAATAAGGCATCGTATCTTTTGCGCTCCAAGTGAAGACCGGATTCGACGTCTTGGTCAAAAAAGACGCGGCTCCGGCTGATAGGCGCTTTGTCGCAGGAGATTAGTTTTTCTCAAGGGAAGCGATATTTCTTTGACGGAGGATCTCATAAATCATCACCCCCGCCGCCACCGAAGCATTCAGGGAGGGCACATGACCTTGCATAGGGATGGTCACTTTAAAATCGCAGTTTTGCAAAAGTAAACGAGGAATGCCCCGATCTTCGCCGCCGATCACCAGCAACAGAGGGCCTTTCATCTCCTGCTGCCAGAGACAGCTTCCCTCCATCGCGGCGCCGTAAACCCAAAGTCCCTGGTTTTTCAGATCCTTCGTAGTCTGAACCAGGTTGGCGACGCGGGCCACAGGCAAATATTCCGTGGCGCCGGCAGCGGTTTTGGCCACAGTGGCGTTTAAACCGACGCTGTTGTTTTTGGGAATGATGATTCCGTGGGCGCCGGCGATCTCCGCCGTGCGCATGATCGCGCCGAGATTGTGGGGATCCTCCACTTCCGCCAACATCAGTAGGAAGGGATCCTCTCCTCTCGCCGCCGCCGCCGATAACATATCGTCAACTTCAGCGTATTCATAAGCGGCCACAGCGCCGATCACACCCTGATGGTTGCCGCAATATAGTGCGTCAAGTTTCTTTTTGGGCACCCGTTGAATGGGAATACCCGCCGCTTTTGCTTTGGCCAGAATCTCTTTGAGGGAGCCTTCGGTTTTTCCTTCGCCGACATAGAGTTTGATAAAACTGCGCCCCGCTTTCAGCGCTTCCGCTACGCCGTTCCGGCCGGGAATATATTCGTTCATTGGCTTTCCCCTCTTTCGTTGCGTATATGGTCAAACAATAAACAAAAGATCGCGTCAAGGCGCTGCTGGTTACCGCTGAGCCACAAAGCCCCCACCAGCGCCTCCACACCGGTAGCATTGTGGTATGCGGCAACGTTGCTGCTTTTGGGCTGATGACCCGTTTTGGCGTTGCGTCCGCGCTTCAGCACCGCCAATTCTTCCTCGGGAAGCCTGTCCGCAAGCAGCTGATAAAAATCGCTCTGAAATGTCGCCTTTACGTATTTCACCGCTTCTTTATGCAGTTCATCCGCCTTTTTGATGCCGCTTTTTAGCAGATAACGGCGGACGGCCAGCTCATAAACGGCGTCACCGATATAGGCCAGAGTCAAGGAAGGCAAATTGACCGCCTCCTGCCAGCTCATTTCTTTCATCCCCGAACCTTTTCCTTTTTCCAGCGGGGGCCTTGGGGCGTATCCTCAATGACGATACTTAGCTTTTTCAATTCGTCGCGAATAAAATCGGCGGTAGCCCAGTCCTTATGCTCTCTGGCGTTGGTACGCAGCGTCATCACCATGGCAAGCAGGCCGTTGGCAAGCGCGTCGCCGTTGGCGTCGGCTTCTTCCTCTTTGGGCACGATCACATCGAAAATCAAATCCATTTCGGCGAAAAAAGCCAAAACCGCTTTGAGGCCCTCAGCGGTGGTAGCGTCGCCGCCGAATTCCCTGTCGTTGACCATGGTATTGACTTCTTTGCAGACATCAAAGACAGCTGCTAAGGCCAAAGACGTATTGAAATCGTCGTCCATGGCGTCGATGACCTTCGCCTTGCCTTCGTCGCAAATCTTGATCAACGCTGCTTTTTTGCCGTCGTCACTGCCGCCTTCCTTGGTCAGGGCGCCGATTTTTGCTTCCACGGTACGGTAGGTGTTATGAATCCGGCTTAATGACTTTTCCGCGGCCAGCAGTTTTTCACCGTCAAAATCGAGGGGACTTCTGTAATGGGTGGACATCAGATAAAAACGCACCACCGGGCCGGGGAACTCATCGAGGATTTCCCTTAAAAGACAGAAATTACAGAGGGACTTGGACATCTTTTCGCAGTTGATTGTAATGAAACCGTTATGGAGCCAGTAATGGGCGGATTCACAGCAGTTTGCGCCTTCGCTTTGGGCAATTTCGTTTTCATGGTGGGGAAAAATCAAATCGGCGCCGCCACCGTGGATATCAAAGGTTTTACCGAGATACTTTGCGGACATGGCGGAGCATTCAATGTGCCAGCCGGGCCTTCCTTTGCCCCAGGGGCTATCCCAGGCGGGTTCCCCCGGTTTCGCCGCTTTCCAAAGGGCAAAATCAAGGGGATCCCGCTTTTGTTCCCCTACAGCAATCCTGACGCCGGCCTGCAATTCATCGAGGGAACGGCCGGATAATTTGCCGTAATCGGCGAATCTACGCACTTCAAAGTAAACGTCGCCGTCCACTTCGTAAGCGAGGCCATGGTCGATGATCCTCTGCACCATACCGATAATGTCTTTCATATGCTCGGTAACTCTGGGGTGAGCGTCGGCCTTTTTAATACCAAGTCGCGCGGCGTCTTCAAAATAAGCTTTGATGTACTTTTCCGCCAGGTCTTGGGGACTTAGCTTTTCTTCTTTGGCGCGGTTGATGATCTTATCGTCAACGTCGGTAAAATTTTGGACGTAAGTCACGGCGTAGCCCCGATAGGCAAAGTACCGACGAATCACGTCGAAGGCCACAAGGGGCCGGGCGTTGCCCAGGTGAATGTAGTTATAGGTGGTGGGGCCGCAGACATACATCTTGACTTTCCCCGGCTCCACCGGTACAAAATCTTCTTTGCTGTTTTTCAGCGTGTTATAAACTCGAATCGCCATGATTTTTCTTCTCCTTTTCCCATGCCGCCTCTAAGGACTTCACACGATTCCTTAAATCGCAGATGCAATCGTAGATGGGATCGCTCAGTTTGCCGTCCTCCACTTCGCCGCCTTCATACTTGACCCGGGAACCGTCTTTCACCACAATGCGGCCGGGCACCCCTACAACGGTGCAGTTATCCGGCACGTCGTTTAACACCACGGAACCGGCGCCGATTTTGGCGTTATTACCGATGGTGATGGACCCCAGCACAATGGCGTTGGAGCTGACCACCACGTTATGGCCGATGGTGGGATGACGTTTGCCCTGCTCCTTGCCGGTGCCGCCCAAAACGACACCTTTGTACAGCGTCACATTTTCACCGATCACCGTCGTTTCTCCAATCACGATGCCCATGCCGTGGTCGATGAAAAAGCCCTCGGCGATTTCCGCGGCGGGGTGAATTTCCACGCCGGTCCAGGCACGGTTAAAAAAACTGATCAACTGGGCAAGATTCTTTCTGTTGTGCTTATAAAACCAATGGGCGCGTCGGTGCCGCCAAATGGCGTGCAGCCCCGGGCTGGTCAAAAAGACCATAAAGCGGGAAGTTGCCGCCGGGTCCCGGGCCATCACGGCATCGATATCCCGTTTCATTCTCTGGAACATAGCCATCCCTCCATTTCAATCCACGCAAGCGTGGAGGAAATAAAATAGGCCCCGCCCGTTCAGAGACGGGGGGGACCGTGGTTCCACTCTGCTCGCGGCGAAAACACACCGCACTCAAAACCCTTAACGCGGGAAACGTTCCGCCCTACCGAATTTCAGGCGAACAGCTAAGGAGTGCACTTTGGCAAAATCAGCGCTTAAAACCGCTTGCAGCCGATGGCGGTTTCTCTCTGAAAGCTGTGTTTTGCCTACTCTCTCCCTCAAGGCCTTTGCTATAGAATATAACTACTTTATCAAATCCCGCCCCCCTTGTCAAGACCAGAGAAAAGCGCGCTTTTGTCATCTATCATCTTATGCGAAAATAGTAAATCGGTGCTGTTTTTCATAACTTTAAAAAACCAATTGATTCTCCGCAATGCAACAAAGAAATCATTGAAACGGCAAAAATAAAGGAATAAAAGATTGTATATATTGTTGGCTTAGGATATAATTTTATTATAAGTGTAAATTATTGTCATCTTTTAACAGGAAACATGAACAATGATGAGACTACACATCAATACCCCATATTATTTTCTTTTAAAGAATCAGTCGAATGGTGCCTTTTTGGTGCATGTCCTCTGATATCATCATATAAAACAATAAAATAGCTGGAGAAAATATGATTTACTACGCTCATAAACAAAAAGGCAAAGAGCCACAGACTGTATGCGAATATAGTAATAGTATTTGCTGCATCACCAAAATATTAGTTCAGGAGGCAGCTTAAATGTATATTTCGCGCATTGCAAAAGATGGTAGAGAGCAAACAACGAAGCAACATCTACAAGACTCTGCCGATTATGCCTTTCATGTTGGGAAAAAGCTAGAGGCAGCAGAACTATGCCAAACAGCAACGTTATTCCATGACATAGGGAAATTCTCATACCAATTTGTCAACTATCTCAGAGAGAGCTTTCACAATGAACAACATGGCGATAAGGCATATCAGAAGGGATCAGTTGTCCATTCTACCCAAGGAGCCAAATTCATATATCAATTGACCCAAAACAATACTGACATAATAGCGACTTTAACACGAGAAGTTTTATCCATATGCATTGCAAATCATCATGGTGGTTTAATGGACGGAATCTCCCCCGATGGAGAAACTCCTTTACAAAACAGGCTTCAAAAAGAAGATGAACATCTTCATTATAACGAAATTATCAAAGCCGCGGAAGAAGATCAAATCCCAATGGATAAAGCATTAGATATGATCACACGTTGCGAGATCGAGATGAAAGATTTTATTGAGAAATGCAGAGTGAATCATTTAAACATCGCCTTTATGATTCATCTCTTCACAAAAAGCATTTTTTCTTGCCTGGTAGACTCCGACCGTTACAATGCCTATTGTTTCGAAATTGACAGGCCATCAAAGGCAGAAATAATAATGCCGCCATGGGGGGATTATGCCCAGCGTCTTGAACAGAAAATATCGACTTTTTCAGCCGACTCTGAGATCAACCGGATTCGTAGGGATATATCCGAAAAATGCCTTGCCGCCGCAAATCGACCCAAAGGAATCTACCGGCTTAACGTGCCTACGGGTGGAGGTAAAACTCTGTCTAGCTTACGTTTTGCCTTAAGTCATGCAAGAATTCATAAATTCGAACATGTAATCTATGTCATCCCTTACCTTTCAGTACTGGATCAAACAGCAAAAGATATGAAAGATGCTCTTCAGTTTCAACTGAATGACGGCTTCATTTTAGAGCATCATTCTAATTGGATTACCGGCGAAAACCAAGAAGAAGCTCAATCATACCGTCTCCTGACCGATCGCTGGGATGCCCCGATTGTCATTACAACGCTTGTACAATTTTTAGAAAGTATTTATTCGAGTAAAAGCAGTGATTTGCGCAAATTTCACAACATGGCCAACGCTGTATTTATATTCGATGAAGTGCAATCGCTACCCACAAAATGCACCTACCTTTTTAACGAGGCAATTAATTATCTTCATTACTGTACCGGCTGTTCAATTTTACTGTGTACCGCAACTCAGCCACCGCTTAATAGAGCGGAAAGACCAATAAAGTTATCAAAACCGGAGGAATTGATTCAAGGCACACAGGAAGCTTTTAAAAAACTCAAGCGTACTACGATTATAGACAAAACGATCCCCGGTGGCTATAGCACAGAAGCACTGCAAACATTCGTGCTTGAAAAGTACCGGGAAGAGAAAAACTGTTTAATTATTTTGAATACAAAAAAAGATGCCGCCAAGCTTTATTTAGCGCTAAAAAAATATACCGATCAGAATGAACAATTACAAGTTGAGCTAATTCATTTAAGCACCCAAATGTGTTCTGCACATCGTTTAGACCAAATCAAAAGAATAAAAGAGAGAAAGCAAAGAAATACCGTTTGCATTAGCACGCAACTAATCGAAGCAGGCGTTGATATTTCTTTTGGCTGCGTCATTCGCGCCATCGCCGGTCTTGACAGCATTGCCCAAGCCGCGGGGCGATGTAACCGCAACAGAGAAGACCCGAATGGGAAAAATGTTTATATCGTCAATATTGCAGATGAAAATATTTCTATGCTTCCGGACATTAAATGCGGTGCCGACATTACTTACCGCATCCTTAGAGAGGGAATATCCGATTTATTATCTTCAGCAGCCATGGAACGGTATTACAATGAATACTTCGAAAAGAAAAAAAATCAAATGGCTTATCCAGTGGAAAAAATGGGTAATTTATACGATCTTTTATCAACCAATGGCAAAGGGGTTGGCGCATTTCATAATCAAAATAAAACACAGCTTCCTGCATTACACCAATCATTCCAAACAGCAGGAGAGCTATTCTCGGTAATCGAACAACGCACTACCAGCGTTTTAACCCCCTATGGAGAGGGCCTAACGCTTGCTGAAGAATATAGAAAAGCAGATATTAATAACAGGTACAAGTTAATGCGTCAAATTGGTCGGTATTCCGTCTCCCTATACCCATATCAAATCAACGAATTAAATAAAGGAGGTGCTTTATCCTTAATGGGAGATGACTTGCTTGTCATAGACGTTAATTACTACGATAAAAACCTCGGCATTATTTTGAATCCGGAACTTGAACCATTATTTTTGTAAGGGGGGAATGCAATGCGACATCGCAACACGGTTGAATTCACTGTTTTCGGGAAATATGCATTATTTTCCGATCCGATCACAGGGGTAGGAGGTGAGAAGTTTTCTTACCAAATACCAACATATCAGGCCTTAAAGGGAATTCTTGAGAGCGTATACTGGAAGCCTACATTGATTTGGTATATTGACGAAGTGCGCGTTATGCATAAGATCCAGACGCAATCAAAAGGTATACGGCCGATAAAGTATAACTCTGGAGAAAACGAACTTGCTTATTATACCTATCTAAAAGACGTTTGTTATCAGATCCGGGCACATTTCGAATGGAACCTGAACCGCCCCGAGCTCGCTGCTGATCGCAATGAAAACAAACATCATCAAATTGCCCGGCGTATGATTGAACGTGGTGGCCGAAGAGATATTTTTCTTGGTACAAGAGAATGCCAGGGCTATGTTGAGCCGTGCGTTTTTGGCGAGAGTGCTAGCTTCTATGACAGCTATGGAGAGATTGATTTTGGAGTCATGGTTCATGGCTTTGACTATCCGGATGAAACTGGGAAAGATGAGATGTCCGTACGTTTATGGAAAAATGCTGTGATGAAAAATGGCAAAATTAATTTCCCATTGCCCACAGAGAATTCCGCTGAGATCTTAACAAGGTTTATCAAGCCGATGAAAAAGAAAGAATTTGTGCATAAAAAAAGCTTCCTTGGACTTGAGGAACAGGAGCTTAAGGAACTTCTTAACAAAGGAGGTGAGAAAACATGAGTTGGATACAAAATCTCTGTAATACCTATGATGCCTGTCATGATATCGCGGGTATCGTTCCAAAAGATAACGGTGACACTCTGATTCCGTTGTGTCATACTGAAAAGAGATTAAACTTCATTGTGCATTTGGATATGGAAGGGGTGTTCATTCGGGCAGAAAAGAATAATTCAAAGATTTGTATTCCCTGCACAGAGGAATCAGAAGGCAGAACAAGCAGAAGTGCAATTAACAAACCCCACCCCTTATTTGATATAAGGAAATATATTACCTATGAAAAGGGAAAAAGATATCTTGAGAACCAAAAAAAATGGCTTGACTACTTATTGAAAAACCCCGAACATAACTTTGCTTTTACAATACTATCATCTGTCCATAGGTATATTTCTAAAAATAGTTTAATTGCTGATCTGGCCTCTTATGTAAAATCGAAAGACGACTCATTTATAGGCTTTTGCGTAGAAGTCAACGGCGTGCTTGAAGATCGACTGTGGATGATGCCGGAAGTACATGATGCTTGGATTGATTATTATTTGAATGAATATCTGCCCACATCGCAAAAACCCACGGGTATTTGTTACGCAACAGGCAAGCCAGGCGTTGTATACATTGAGAATCATCCTAAAAGCATCAATCGTCTTGCAGGAAATGCAAAACTGATTTCAGGAAACGATAAACAAAATTTCACATTCCGCGGTCGTTTTGATAAATCCTCCGAGGCTGTCACTGTAAGTTATGAAGCCTCCCAAAGGACACATCAGACTCTGCGCTGGCTGATTGAGTCAAACAATTGCCACCGTTGCGGCACCCAAGCCATCATTGCATGGGCAGTTGATCACCAACCCGAAGTCCCTGACTTTTTTCAAAACAGCTACGAAATTTACGATGCACTTCCCAAAACCGATGCCGAAAAAATGATCAGCGCGCACAACCATGTATTTACAGATTATTCGTTAATGATGCGGGAGGCAATGGGGGGCTACGGGAGCCCGGATAGACTCCATCAACACACCCGTTGTATTGCCGTGATGGTCACAGATGCCACAACGAAAAATGCAGGGAGATTATCCATCACATATTATCGTGAATTATTTGAAAACGAGTATAAGGAGGATATCGATGTATGGCACAATACCTGTAAATGGTACCAACCGTTTGAAAAAAAGGTAGACAATAGCAAGGAGTCCGGCTATTTTATCGGGGCTCCTTCGATTACCCGTATCCAACATACAATACTGGGAAAACCTCGGTCAGAAAAAGATGCTTCGTATGAAAAACTTGCAAAAGGTCTTCGTGAACAAATAATTCACTGTATTTTTGACGGGGGACAGATACCATCATCAATGGTAACTACAGCTATTTACCGCGCTTCCAATCCCCTCGCATTCGAAAACAAAAAAGCAAAAAATTACCGTGACCACTGGCGGGAATGGGAATATGTGCTTAGCGCGGCTTGCGCATTAGTCAAACGCTATTATCATGATCATAAAAAGGAGGAGTTTGCGGTGAAACTTGAAACAAAAAGAGATGATCGGGAGTATTTGTATGGAAGATTACTTGCCCTCGCGGATTCAATTGAATCTTTGGCAAGATTCAAACAAGGAAACTCAAAAAGTGATCCCCGTGCCACAAATGCTATTCGCTATATGACCATTTTCTCTCAAAGGCCATTGCGCACATGGAATATGTTAATCTCTCAACAACTGAACCCATATATTCGACAACTCAACGGGGCAAATTGGTATTTTAATAAAATTGAGGAAGTAAAAATTCTGTTCAAGCAAGGAGATTTTGAAAAAGATACTGCTCTTGACGGAAGGTACCTCCTAGGCTTTTTTGCACAAAGACAAGCAATTTGGGAAGAAAGAAAAAATAATAAAGGAGATAAACAAAATGAGTTTAACGAAAAAAGTTGATTTTTCCATCATTTTTAGCACAACAAAAGCAAATCCCAATGGTGACCCGCTTAATGGCAATCGTCCCCGCACCGACTATGAAGGGTTTGGGGAAGTATCTGATGTGTGCTTAAAGCGCAAACTACGCAATCGCTTGCAGGATATGGGCGAAGACATCTATGTCCAATCTGATGATAACCGCAAAGCAGGAGACACATATCGGAATCTTAGAGAGCGTTTTGAAAAGAATTCAAGGATACAAGCAGAAATAGAAAAACAGCAAGGGGCAACGAACAGAGAAGAATTAGCTAAAATTGCTTGTGAAGTATGGTTTGATGTGCGTGCGTTTGGACAAGTATTTGCCTTTAAGAAGGGAAATAACAATGAGGAGGATGAAGGCAGCGACTCAGTATCCATTGGCGTACGGGGACCTGTAACAATACAAAATGCGGTCAGTTTAGCTCCTGTTGAAATTCTCTCGCAACAGATCACAAAAAGCGTCAATTTAGAGCCCAACAAAAAGGACCCAGACAAAAAAGGGCCCGATACCATGGGCATGAAGCACCGTGTAGAGCATGGCATTTATGTTTCATATGGCAGCATCAACTGCCAACTGGCGGAAAAGACCGGCTTTTCCGATGAAGACGCGGAAAAAATCAGACAGGCCCTGCTCACCCTCTTTGAAAATGACGCTTCCTCGGCCCGGCCTGACGGCAGCATGGAAGTCTGCCGCCTCTATTGGTGGCAGCACGATTCCAAAACGCCGAAATTCTCTTCGGCCAAAGTTCACCGCAGCCTCCAAATCAAGGCCAAGGATGGCGTTGTCCCCAAATCCATTGATGACTATGAAATTTCCGTAACACCATTGGAAAACTTAGTACCCAAGCTCTATGAGTAATCCAGTCTACTCTCCCGACGATTACCTGATGATCTCCGGTTTGCAGCACTACTATTTCTGTAAGCGTCAGTGGGGGTTGATCCACATCGGCCAGGCCTGGGCCGACAACGCTTTGACGGTGGAGGGGAACCTTCTCCACGCCCAGGCCGACGACCCCTTCTTCACGGAAATCCGCAAGGATCTGCTGATCTCCAGAGCCATGGCAGTATCCTCTGCAAGCCTTGGGTTTTCCGGTGTTCTCGACGTCGTCGAGTTTCACCAAGAGAAAGACGGCATTCCTCTCCGTGGTCGGGAAGGACGCTGGCAACCGAACATCGTCGAGTACAAGCACGGCAAGCCCAAAAAGAACAAGTGCGACCTGATGCAGCTGACCGCCCAGGCCATCTGCCTTGAAGAGATGCTTGGCTGTATCATTCAGTCGGCAGATCTTTTCTACGCTACTCCAAAGCGAAGGACAACGGTGCCCATCGACACTGACCTGCGCCAGGAAATGAAGACGCTGGCCAAGGAACTCCATACAGCCTATGCCGGCGGCGTCATCAGCAAAGCGGAATCCCATAAAAACTGCCCTAAATGCTCTCTTTATGAGCTCTGCATGCCACGGCTGACTTTAAAACGGCAGAGCGTCACCAACTATATGAACAGGAATATCGAGGAGCCCTATGCGTAAACTGAAAAACACGTTATACATCACCTCCCCCGAAGCCTATCTCAGCCGCGATGGTGATAACATCGTCGTCAAAATCGATCAGAAGGAAGTCGGCAGAAGACCGGTTCATATTCTGGAAAACATCGTCTGCTTCAACTACACCGGCATGAACGGGGCTTTGCTGCGGCTCTGCACCGAACACGGCGTCGCCGTCAGCTTTATGGATGCCCGCGGTCATTTTTGCGGACGCATGCAGGGTAAGATCAACGGCAATGTCCTGCTGCGGCGCACCCAATACCGCTATGCCGACGACCCGGAGCGCGCGCTGCCGATCTCAAAAGCCATCAT
>CALFRX010000276.1 GCA_937919295.1 uncultured Peptococcaceae bacterium
TGGCAGGCGCCAACCTGATCTATGGTATCGGGATGCTTGAAAATGGGATCACCTGGGACTTTGCACAGCTGGTGATGCAGCATGAAATGGTCGGTATGGTTCTGAAAACCGTGGAAGGCATTCCCATTGACGATGAACACCTGGCCGTTGACGTTATCAGCGAAGTCGGCCCCGGCGGCGAATTCGTCAGCCATATGCACACCTTCCAGAACTTCAGAAAACTTTCCAAACCCGACGCGAAGATTTTCGACAGAAACAACTTCGACGGCTGGAAATTACAGGGTGAAAAGGATATCGTCGAACGTTCCTATGAAGTCGCCATCGACATGCTCGAAAACGGTAAAGTGGATCATCCGCTCCCCGAAGCGACCAGAAAAGAACTCGACCGTATTCTGGAAGAAGAAACCGCTGAATACGCCGAAAGAAGAAAAGCTGAAAAATAAGCAAAGCTTATTCCGCTAAAAAACAGGGATCCCGTTTCCCTGGCCTGAGGCAGGCCAGGGAGGCGGGATTCTCTTTTTGCAGTAGAAATATAATTGAAAACTTATTTTTTGCCCATTAGCTCAACGTATTGGTTGAATTTGGGCTGTGCCATATATCCTTGGCAACGGGTAATTCTTTCGAGGCCGTAATTCCAATAGAATTCCTCTTCATCGGGTTTGGAGACCATCTGAACGAGAGCCCAGGGGCACCAAAGGGCATCCATGAGGAATTTGCCGATGAGCACATCGGCCCTTTCTTTTTCCGTGGGTTCGTGGCCATAGTAACTCTGGAGGAAGGATTCTTCCTGCTCAGCGTTGAGGCGGTTTTCGACGTTGATGGCGGCGACATCGAACATATAGTAGTTCATGCCGCAGTATTCCCAGTCGATCAGTTGTAAGCTGTCATTTTCCCGGTCATAAATAAAGTTCTCGGAAAGCACGTCGTTATGGCTGCAAACCTTTTTCGGCGGATTCAATTGGAACTGCTCGTCGATTCTTTTGAGGGTCGACACCAATTCATCGATACCGTCATAGTATTTCGGGCATTCATTGGTTTCGAGCCATTTCATATAGTTGGAGATTTCAACGAGAGGATCGAAGGTGCTCTTCAGTTGGATGTTGTTGTGATGAAAAGCGTTTAAGATCTTTGCGGCGTGCTGTAATACTTTTGCGTTTTCTTGGAAATCCTCTCTGTGCATGGTATCGCCGGGGCAGAAGCCGCAGATATTGGAGCCGGTAGAAAGGTCATAATAATAGAATTGAGGGCTGATGCCCAGGTCCTTGATGGCGTGAACCGCCTGTCTTTCCGCGGGGCGGTTCAGGTATTCGGCAGTGCCTTCGCCGGCAATGCGGAAGGCGTATGTTTTGCCGTCGACAACGGTTTTAAAGTTACGGTTGGTGAGTCCCCCGGGCATATAGGTGATCTCGGTGACTTCACCTGCGAAAAGACTGGAGTCGGCGGCCATTTTTTTGATGTATTCCACTTCTTCCTGTTTGGTATTAGGGCATACTTTGATTTCGGACATGGTAATCTCTCCCTTTACTTTCATAATGATGCCAAAATTCATCAGCTTGTTCCAATATACCAAAAAAAAGCAGCATTTTCAAGAGAAAATACTGCTTTTTTTATGCTTTTATGTCATGATATTTCAGCTGTGTTTGCTTTTATCTTTCGGTCATCAGTTTGAAGTACTTATCCCAGTTGGGGTTAGACATATGCTTCTCGCATCTTCTCACGCGGACATAGCCCCAATCCCAGTAGTCGTCTCTCTCGTCGACCTTGGTGACGCTTTGTACGAGAGCCCAGGGGATCCAAAGGCCGTCCATGAGGAACTTGCCGATCAAAACTTCGGCTCTTTGCTGTTCGGTGGGTTCGCCGCCGAAATAGGAGCGGATGGCGACTTCTTCCATTTCCTCGCTCATATCGTTTTCACTGATCAGGGCGGCAAGATCGAAGAAGTAATAGTTCATGCCACAGTATTCCCAGTCGATGATTTCCATCGTATTCTTGGGGATATCATAAATGAAGTTTGCGGCGAGGCAGTCATTGTGGCAGCTGACACGATCGAAAGGATGAGCTTCGAAGGCTTTTTGCAGTTTGGCGTAAACAGCGTCGATTTTCGGTAGTTCTTCGTAAAATCTGGTCCAGTTATTATCTTTGAGATACTGTTCATAGCAGACGCGTTCGGCAAAGGGATTGAAAACATAGTTCAGCTTGAGGCCGCTGGTATGAATGTTGCGAACAAGCCGTGCCGCGTGTCCCACCACATCTTCCCTTGCCCTGAAATCAGGTGCTTGCATGGTATCTCCCTCGACAAAGCGACAGATGTTGGAACCTGTTTTTTCGTCATACCAGTAGAACATGGGGCTGCCGCCGATGATCTGTACTTTGGCGACGGCATCATGCTCGCAGGGTCTGTTAAGGTATTCCGCGGTACCTTCCCCGGCGATACGGAAAGCGTATTTTGTTCCGTTATCGAATTCTACTTTGAAGTTGCGGTTGGTAAGACCTCCCGGCATATGGGTGATTGCAATGATTTTTTGATGTTCGTCGAACATCTGATCGGCCATTTCCTGGATGATCTTATCTTCTCCAGATTTCAGTCCTTCACATTTGATTTCCGCCATTATAAACTCTCCTTCATTCTTGTTTCATGTTGTTTTTAAAAAAACGAACATTATACATATTATATCAAAATCACAAAAAATTGCAAGAAAAAACAGTAATTTTTTGTTCTTTTATGCAGCGGTTGTATACTGGCCTTTTTCAGTTTATGCAGGGATACGGTTTCCGCGTCGAAAGATTTCTCTTTATTTCTCAGGGCAGATGTATTATAATGAAAGAAATTAAACAAGTTCCAGTATGATTTTATAAGTGTTTGAAATATGTCCAATGACAAAAAATTCTCGCGTATTTTCGAACTGGGAACTGTGAAAAGGAGGCTGAACTAATGAATTGCGAAGGAAAACTGAGATTAAGAAAAGTCAATGCTGATGATTTTGGCGCCATGCGATCTAAATTCGTTGTGGTAAAAAACATTGTTGACGAGCTTTACGGAACCTCCGAGATGGCCATGTCCAGAAGTCAACTTAACCACCTGATCGAGCATTATTATCACCTTGGCAAAGTGATCGATGCCTATGAGATTTTCGGTGGCTATACAAACCGAAGTTTCGGCGTTATCGTTCGCGATGAAAGAGGTGATCTTCACGATTACTTTGTCAGAAAGTATAAAAGGGAAGCGAGTGCCGCCGATATCGAAGTGGAACACGCTTTGGTGGAATATGCCGCCTCCCACGGCATGGATGAGATTTCCACAGTCGTCCGTACCACTGATGGTAGATCCTTTGTGCAGCTTGAAGAAGAAAAAGAAGGGGAACGGATCAGAAGATATTTTGCAGTTTATACATTCCTTGACGGTGACGATGATTACGACTGGATCAATACGAATATGACGCCGGAGGAAGACCGGGAATTTGCCAGAATTCTTGCGAAATTCCATGATTCCGTCAACGGCTTTGATCCCGGCGAAAAAGCAGAGGCGAAAATCATGGATATGATGAAGCAGTTGCCTTCCTGCTTCGTCGAATGTAATAAAGCGCTCTGCGTCGATCCCAACGACCGTTTTGACATACTCTGGAAGGACAGCCGTGAAGATTTGATTCAGTATTGCGACAAAGTATTGGCAAACATCACGCCGAAAATCTTAGCTGAAATGCCGATGTGCGTTTGCCATTGCGATGCCCATCCAGGCAATGTAAAATGGGATCACGGCAAATGCGTCGGTATTTTTGACTTTGACTGGGCAAAAATGGATTATCGCCTTTTCGATGTTTGCTATGCCCTTGTTTATACCTGCTCTTCCTGGAAAGCCCAGAGTGACGGCACCCTCTATTTTGACCGCTGCCGCTTCTTCCTGGACGGATATAACGACTATTTGAAAGAACATGGCACCTTAACGACGTTGACTGCCGCGGAAAAAGAAGCGTTTCCTTACATGATGATTGCCGGTGGTCTTTATCTTGCCCATTGGTGCACATGTTATTACGCTGACTATGAGTATCTTAGCGAATATGAATACTTTTACTATTTAGCCCATACCGTGAGACTGATTCACTTTTTCGACACACATATCGATGAGTTGAAAGATTTGGTTTCTCGTTATTAAGAAAAGCAGTCCAAGCCCAAGAAAACCTGTATTTTTTTGCGCCTATCAAAAAAATTTAAAGTTTTTTGCGAAAAAGGGTGGAAATTTTTTAAGTGGTAGTATATAATAGAGACGTTGGTAATTGAATGACCCTCGCGGCCGAGGGTTTTGTTCCAGTGCCGAAACTTTAAAGTTTCGTTTCCCACAGATTTAAGGTTTCCCGGGTAAAACCGGGGAAATGGCGGGTAACGCCGCCGGAATTATTAAAATCTTATATGAAAGAAGGGATTTTGTATGTCAGTTGGTACGAATGATGCAGCATTGGCACAAATGCTTGAGAAGCATCGGATGAGCTACGTCAAACGGGGTCTTACTGCCGGGATTCTCTCCGGTATGACCTGGGGTCTGCAGGGGGTTTTGTTATGGAGCTTGGTTCTCTGCTTTGGTCCGTTTGCAATTCCTTACAGCTACTCTTTCTACGCCGGCCTTGTCGCCGCCGTATCCGTTGCGGCCTTACATGACTTTGTTGCGTCATGCTGGATTCTTTTGATGGATGCCGTCACCGGCAGAATCAAGGAAATTCCCCGCGCGTTGAAAACGAAACCTGGTCGGCTTGCCGTTTTTGCCTGCCTTTTTGGGGGTCCCCTCGGGATGGGCGGTTATGTTATCGGTATGTACCTCGCCGGCGTAACCTATGCTCTTGCCATCTCCGCGGTTTATCCCGCCATCGGCGCTCTCCTCGGCAGAATTGTGTTGAAGGAAAGAATTAACGTCCGTGTTTGGATCGGCATTATCGCTTGTTTGATCGGCGCTGTTCTTGTTGGTTGGGCTCCTCCGGAAGCCGCGACCAGCGGTTCTCAGTTCTATCTTGGGATTGCTTTCTCTTGCTGCCCCGCTGTTGGTTGGGCTGCTGAAGGCGTGATCTCCTGCTTCGGCATGGATATGATCGACCCTGATATCGCAATTTGGATTCGTGAGTTTTTCTCCAGTGTGATTGCCATGTGCACAACCGTCATCGGCATTTCCATTTTTGCCGCTGCCGTTACTGGCGGTGTGGAAGTTCTTGATGTTGACGGAACGACCGTAAATTACGCTCTCCATTGGTATACCGGTTGGCAGATGTTCTTTACAGCCTTCACTGACGTGAACAGTTTGGTTTGGATTATCATCGCCGCTGCTTCCGGTGGTTTCTCCTACGTATTTTGGTATCGTGCGCTGAACATGGTCGGCACCGGCCGCGCCATGGCTTTCAACGTAACCTACGCTCTTTGGTCTGTTCCCGCCGGTTATCTGGCGAACCTCATCACCCCTCTCTACGGTTGGGAAAACGGCTATGCCGCCACCGGTCTTATGCTTGCCGGTGTTGCCATTATCACCATCGGAGCGATTCTCGTTGTAATCAATCCGAAAGAACTGTTCCAGTTACGTAATGTGGGCTAAGGAGGGATGATTAAAATGGCGAAAAGTATCTTACCTTTCAGATTCAGAGTGTTACACTATGCTTCTACGAAAGATGAATTCACCTATCATGATATTTTGAAAGACCTTGAATCCGAGTATGCCGGAGAAGGTCAATTCACGGAAAAGAAGATGACCCTTCACACCGACTCTTTGATGGCCGTTGGCATGATTGAAGCCGTCAAAACAGAACTCGAAGGCGATCATCTGCTCATCACTTATAAAATTACCGATTACGGCAGAGACAGACTGAAATACCTGCCTGCCGAATGGAAATAATTTTATAAAAATAAGGCATTTTACCACGCCGGGCCTTCGGGTCCGGTGTGGTCATGTCTTCCCGCAGGCACCTGCTTTTCATCGATTCATCTATTTTTAAGACAAGCATGAAACTTTTGGCTTACTGCATTGCGGCTTTTGCCAAAAAGCGCGTCTTGCGTATTTCATATTTTATTAGGAGTTCGCCATAGAACTTACCCCAATGCCGCAACAACCCATAAGGGTCAAGCGGCTATTTGACCCCCAACACACGAATTTGAATATTTTGCCTGATATGGCTTTAAAATATATTGAGAATCATGTATCATAATAAAAGAGAGAAGTTATTGGCAAAAAAGCATTGTAAAACCGATGCACGTTGTGTATAATTGAGCCGCTAAGGCCGTTATATATGTTTACAAAAATAATATTTATGGAGAGAGGAGAGTGTTTAGATGTTTACACAATATTCTAAATTTCTCACAGAAGAACAGAGACAAATGGTGCATGAGGCTTCCATGGAAGTACTGGAAAACACCGGTCTTTTGGTACATGCCGAATGCGCCAGAGAAATCTTCAAGGAACATGGCTGCGATGTGGATGCCGACGGCCATGTGAAAATCCCTCATCAGGTTATTGAAAAGTATAGCAAGATGTTCCCCAGTTCCTATACTTTTACAGCTCAGGATCCTCAGTTCGACATCACGATTCCGGAACAAGGCCCTTGCGTTGTTACAGCAAGTTCCGCTCCTTTTGTGATCGACCCCGTGACCAGAGAACAAAGACGCTCCACTTCCGATGATATTGCCAACATCGCACGTCTAATCAATCAGCTTCCCGGTTTCAATGTATTTTCCATCTCTACCCTGGCGGACGACGCTCCAGATGGCAAATTGTCGCTGTACAGATTCTATCCTGCTTTAAAGAACTGTAAAAAACCTGTTCGCAGCAACACCCCCAGATTCACTGAATTGAAGGAAGTTCTGGAACTTGGTCACACCATTGCCGGTTCCAAAGAAGCCTATATGGAAAGACCTTTCATCAATCATCACTACTGCCCCATCGTGGACCCCCTGGTGATGGATGTGGAATCCACAGAAGCAGTCACTTACTTAGCCCAGGAAGGCCTTCCCGTGTACACCACCGCTCCCGTCTCCAATGCCGGGATGACCACTCCCATGAGCAGAATGGGTACGTTGATTTTAGGGAATGCCGAATTCTTGGCGATCAACTGCTACTATCAGATGATCAGACAGGGTATGCCCATCATTTATGCGTACCTGCCCACCGTTTCTGACCTCAGAACCGGTGCTTATACCCCCGGCGCCATTGAAACCGGCTTGCTTTCTATGGCCCATACCGAAATGGCGGAATTCTACAATGTGCCTTCCGGCGGTTATATCGGCTTAACCAACTCCCATTGCAACGATGCTCAAAACGGTTATGAAGTTGCCTTCAATACCACCGGTGCGGTTTGCGCCGGGGCATCTCTCCTTAACATGGGCGGCCTTTTGGATAGCCTGACCACCTTTGATTTCGCCAAAGCCGTCATTGACAATGAAGTCGCCATGAGTTTGAAATCCATGAATAAGGGCATTCCTTACGATGAAGCGGATTACAAAGAATCCATGGAACTCATCGATAAGATTGGCCCCGGTGGTCTCTTTATGGAAGAAATGCATACCATGATGAACATGAAATCCATTGCTTATCTGACGAATCTTGGTTCCAGGGATTTCAGAGTACAGTGGAAAGACGCAGGCAAGAAAGACTTCGAAGCCCGCGCTTACGAATGGCTCGATGAAGCCATGGCCGGCCCGAATCCTGTGGCGTTCTCCAGTGAATTGGACAAGAAAATTCGGGACAATTTCCCCACCATCTGCAAAGGCGATGCTGTTTGGTACAAATAATTATTTTTGGATCCTTAAAGTTTCTTAAAAAAAAGTATAAAAAGAAGGATGGCATATGTCATCCTTCTTTCTTTACCGCCTAATTTGCTCAGGGATTCAGTGGCTCATGGCTCTTGTTGCAGTCTTCGGGATTTGGCTCCTGGCGATGAATCACTTGATGTGTTTAGAAAAAAGAAGAACTCATCGAATGAGACCTTTAAACTACTAAACTATGGGATCTTAAATATATGACAACTGTTGAAAGGGTGAATGCTAACGATGTAATCGAAGCACTGAAAGCCGAATACGGCGGTTTTCGTATGTTGCATCCCAAAGGCGTTTTCGAAGCCCTTATGACCGGTGAACAAATGGCCTGTTAAAAATGATCGGCCATGAATTGGATGTTAGCGGCGAATTGGTGATCTATTACCATGCCCATCAGGAAGGGAAAGATACGATGAACGGTTACATCAAATAAATCTTGTTTGCTATTTTAGTGTATTTTTTATCACTAATGATAAAGCTGGATTAGGCTCTCCTTCCGGCTTTTTTCATTTTATTGGCCCAGGCTGTTTGTAGAAACACCGAATCTACCGCAAAACTTAGGGGGAGATCCAGGACGGCGATGGTTCCTACCAATACGATAACTAAAAATGAATTCTCTGATACAAGGTCTTGAGGAATGAAACCATCTGCATTGAGCAATAATACTTCTAAGTAAGTCTCCGCGGCGGCGAGGGCTTTCCTTGATTGAAAAATCCGGACTGGTGATTTTTTTTCCAAATAAACGCAACCTAAGACAGGAACATACGTAGACGAGGTTAAACACAGTTTTCTTCTTTGTCTGCGCTCTTTTGTGGGGTTCCCTGCCCCATGGTAAGATAGAAACGGTAGATTGGGGAAAAGCAGATCATGTTTTGTTTGTTGTTGCGGCCTCTCTTTGTCGAAATCTGCTGCGAATTATGTTTATTTATGTAAGGTGGCATGAATTTTTCCCTTGGTGGCACCAAAAAGAGTAGGGATGGTGGCAAAAAGGACTATGAAAATTTTGCACCGGGATAAAGAATTATATTTTAATAATTTGTCGAAAGATATATTTTATCGACAAAATCTTAAACAATTTTAGGTAGGATTTTTTGTGCTCCCGTTAGCAGGTAGATCACCGCAGGCAAGGCGTCATTTGGGCATCTAACAGGTTTTCCCATGAAAAAAACAGTTTGACAAACGGCCTTATTCAGGTTATCATATGAGTATATGGATAATGGGTCGAAAATCGCTTCATTGGTTTAAAGGAGATGACAAAAAAATGGCATTGATATTTTTCGATTACGACGGCGTTATGGTAGATTCACTGGACGCGGAAGCCAAGTACTATATCGAATCTTGTCGAGAGGTTGGTGTCGACGCCGTGAAAAATAAGGCGGATATGGCGCTGCTCTCCGAGGGCAATTTTTACAAAGGCTTGCGAGACAGGGGTCTCAGCGACGACGATATCAAAAAGATCAATGACATTTATGCCACGGTGAAGAAGGACGGTCGCTTCCTGACCAAGGCTTTTCCTGAAATGTTTCAACTGATCCAAGAGGTCGGCACCAGTTTTCCAGTATATGTCATTACTTCCAATATTTCGGAGACCGTTGAAAACCGCCTGAAGGAATACGGCGTAACGGCTGTGAAGGAAGTGCTCGGCGCCGATAAGGAGACGAGCAAAGAAAAGAAGATTCTCTCTGTGATGGACAAGTACCCGGGAGAACGCACGTTGTTTTTGGGTGATACCAAGGGAGATATGGTGGAATCCGCGGCAGCGGGGATCAACCTCCGTCTGGGGGTGACCTGGGGCTGGCAGCACCGGGAAGTTGTTTTAGCCGGCAATCCCGATTATTACTTTGACACCATCAGTCATTTGGTGGCATGGTTTCACGGATTCCTGGACGCTCAGAAATAAGTCGCGGATAACTTATATAAGTCAAATACGACTTAACGCGGCACGATGATGTGATATTTGTTTTAGAGAGGAAAAAAGACTATGGTGTTTGACGGCAACAATAACGGGGAAAAGCAAAGAATCATTCAGGAATACGTACCCGGCCGCCAGATTACTCTGCTCCACGTGATTGCCCAGCCCGTTGACGATGTCTACGATAAGCTGGGTGTACCCCACGACGGCGCCGTCGGTATCTTGACGATCACGCCGGGGGAATCGGCGATCATCGCCGCCGATATCGCGACGAAAGCCGGGGAAGTGAAAATCGGCTTTTTGGATCGCTTTACGGGAGCACTCACCGTTACCGGTGACGTTGCCAGTGTGACGTCTTCACTGAAGGCAATCAACGAATATTTTGAAAAGATTTTGGGGTATGCTCCCTCGCCCTTGACGAAATCATGACAGAAATAAAACAAATCAAGAAACGGATCATGTTGGCCGGCGCGGTCAATGCCGGCAAAACCACGTTAATGCGGGCACTGTTCCATGGAGAATCGCCCCCCATGAAAAAGGACAAGACCCAGAGCCTCGAATATGAGGAACATGCCATTGATACTCCCGGCGAATACACGGCAAGCCCCTTTATGCGGGGAGCACTGTTCGCCACGGCTTTAGAAGCCGATCTGATCGTTTTTGTACAGGACGCGACAACGGACTATATTCAATTTCCGCCGGGATTTGCCACCGGATTTCCCCGCAGGTCTGTGGGAGTTGTCACAAAGATCGATTCTCCCGAGGCCGACGTGGAACGCGCTTTGGGGATCATCCGCAATGTGTGCGTTTCCGATCCCGATCATATTTTCTGCGTTTCCGCTAAAACGGGAGAGGGGATTGGCGCGTTAAGGGCCTATATTGATGAAAAATTCAAAGACGAGATCCGTTATCGCGACTGATCTTTCAAATGGTTTTAGAAAATTATAAAATTGAAATATAATTTTAATAAAATAAGGAGAGTAAAGAATGAAGCTGAAAGCAAAAATGTACAACAGGACATTCGAATTTCATTCCGTGGCGGAAGTTCTGGCCAAAGCCAACGAAGTGAAAGCCGGTGATTCCTGGCAAGGTATTGCAGCTGAATCCCAAACAGAGAGAGTGGCGGCCAAATTGGTTTTGAGTCGCCTCACCTTGGAAGACATCTACGAAAATCCTGTCATTCCTTACGAAAAAGACGAGGTCACCCGAGTTATTTATGATGATCTCAACAAGTTCATCTACAATGAATTCAAAGGTTATACCATTGGTGAACTTCGCGAATACATTCTCTCTCATAGCGGGGATGAAATTTTAAGACTCGGACGTGGTATGACCAGTGAAGCCATTGCCGGGGTCGCAAAACTGATGTCGAACTTAGACTTGGTTACCGGTGCCGCCAAGGTGCGCCAACCCTCCCGCTGCAACACGACCATCGGTTTGCCCGGCAGACTTTCTTACAGAAATCAGCCCAACCATACCACCGACGATGTCAATGGTATTATGGCTTCTCTGAAAGAAGGGCTTAGCTACGGCTGCGGCGACGCCGTCATCGGCATCAACCCTGTAGAAGACAATCCGGAAAACACCGCTTATCTTTTGAAAACTGTTCATGAATTTATGGATGAATGGAAAATTCCTACCCAGGCATGCGTTCTGGCCCATGTGACCACCCAGATGAAGGCCCAGGAATTGGGTGCTCCCATCGATGTGTTTTTCCAAAGCATCTCCGGTACCCAGAAGACCAATGAAGCCTTCGGTATCAGCAAGGACTTACTGACCAATGCCAGAGAAGCCTGTCGTCAAGGCGGCAACAGCCTTGGTCCGAACTTCATGTATTTTGAAACCGGACAAGGTTCCGAGGTATCCCTTGAGGGGGATGAAGGCATCGATGAAATGACCCTGGAAGCCAGAACCTATGGCTTTGGTCGTCACTTCAAGCCCTTCATGACCAACAACGTCTCCGGTTTTATCGGCCCGGAAACCATCTACGATGGCCGTGAAGTGGTCAGAGCGGACTTGGAAGACTTGTTCATGGGCAAAGTTCATGGTCTGCCCATGGGGATCGCTCCCTGTTATACCAATCACATGAAATGTGACCAGAACGACCAGGAAAACGGCTCCATGCTTTGTGCAATGGCAGGCTCTTTCTTCTTCATGGGCGTTCCCGGCGGCGACGACATCATGCTGAACTATCAGGACACCACGTATCATGACGATGCGTCGCTCCGCGAAGTATTAAAGTTACGTCCTACGCCTGAATTTGAAAAATGGATGGAAAATATGGGTCTTATGGAAAACGGTTGTTTGACCGAAATTGCCGGCGATCCGTCCATCTTCGAAAAATAAGGGGGAGGAGAAAAATATGGCTAATTATCAAAACGACATGGAAAGAATGATTGTGGAATCGGTTCTCGCCGAATTGCGCAAAAGCGGCACTGCTCC
>CALFRX010000277.1 GCA_937919295.1 uncultured Peptococcaceae bacterium
GTCGACAAAGTCTGATACGCGGCGAACCCTTTGCCCCGCGACAGCTTGAGTACATTCAGGTACACGGCGCAGCCGCAGGCCAAAGCGTTCACCGTGTCTAAGCCTTTCTCGACGGCCTATCATCCTGTAGTCCAAAATCCGCTGACGCGCATTTTGTCTACAGTCTGGGCGGAACGCGTTACGCGTTCCGCTTTTTTATGTTGCGCCGCCGCAAAAAACGACCGCAGCTTTCGCCCATTAGCGTAAAAACAGCGGCGAAAACCAACGGTAAAACCAATTTTAAATCATCGGTAAAGGGCATATGGAAGCGGTTTGCGGCGTAGATCCCCGCGGCGAAAAAAAGAGCGGCAAAGAAAAGGGCGCCGCCTTCCTTGAACCGAAAGAGACCGTAGAGCATGCCGACGGCGAAGGCAAAGACAGAGGGAAAACCGTACCAGAGCAGGCGCGTCACAGACCAGGGAAGCAGAGCTACGTTATTTAAAACGATAAAGAGCAGCAGGGACAGGGGCAAAACCAAAAGGGTAGAGAGGCAAAATAAGCAGAATCGTTTCATGGCGCATTCCTCCGAATGTCAAAATGTTTTCGCTTTTATAAGGAAGAAAAAAGAATTTTTTCTCGCCAAAGTCCTTTTCACGCCGGATCATTTGTGTTATACTAAAAAAGATATTAAACTGGCATTTTATGTGTACGGACGCGAAATAATGTGCGTATTCTTTTGCTGCATGAAGGAGGCTAATTATGGCGGGTAAACTCAATTCGGTTTACGATCCCAAAGAAGTGGAGGAAAAATGGTATCGACTTTGGGAAGAAAAAAAATATTTCCATGCCAACGTGCGTGACGACAGAGAACCGTTCTGCATCGTCATTCCACCCCCCAACGTTACCGGCCAGCTCCATATGGGTCACGCCCTCGATGAAACCCTCCAGGATATCCTGATTCGCTATAAGAGAATGGCTGGTTTCAATGCTTTGTGGGTGCCGGGTACCGACCATGCCGGTATTGCCACCCAGGCCAAAGTTGAGGAACAGCTCAGAGCGGAAGGCACGACCAAAGAAGAAATCGGCCGCGAAGCTTTTTTGGCAAAAGCCTTTGCCTGGAAAGATAAATACCATGATCGTATTGTCACTCAACTGCGGGGCCTTGGTACCTCCTGCGATTGGGATCGGGAACGCTTTACCATGGATGATGGGTTATCCCAGGCTGTCCGGGAAGCCTTTGTTTCCTATTACGAAAAAGGTCTGATTTACCGCGATAAATACATCGTCAACTGGTGTCCTACCTGTCATACGACGATTTCCGATATTGAAGTCGAACACGAAGAGGAAGAAGGCCGCCTTTGGGAAATCAAGTACCGCGTCAAAGGGGAAGACGCCTCTCTGATTGTGGCCACGACCCGTCCCGAAACCATGTTCGGTGATACCGCCGTCGCCGTGCACCCCGAGGATCCACGCTATCAGGGCTTTGTGGGTAAAACCGCGGTGATGCCCATCACCAAGCGGGAGATTCCCATCATCGCCGATGCATACGTGGACAAAGATTTCGGTACCGGCTGCGTGAAAATCACGCCTTTCCACGATCCCAACGACTTTGAAGTGGGTTTGCGCCACAATCTGCCCCAGGTGGAAGCCATCGACTTGGATGCCAAAATGACCGAGGTCTGCGGCAAATACGCTGGTATGGATCGGTATGAATGCCGCAAAGCCATGCTGCAGGAATTGCAAGAGACGGATTGCGGCGGCAAGGAAGAAGTGCATGTTCACTCCGTGGGTCATTGTTATCGCTGCGGTACTACCGTGGAACCCCTTATCTCAAAACAGTGGTTTTTGAAAATGAAACCCCTGGCCGAACCGGCCATCGCCGCGGTGAAAAACGGCGATACCCTGTTCGTGCCGGCGCGCTTTGATAAAGTTTATCTCGGTTGGATGGAAAATATCCGTGACTGGTGCATTTCCCGGCAACTTTGGTGGGGACATCGGATCCCCGTTTGGTATTGCCCCGATTGCGGCGAGGAAATCTGCAGCCGGGAAGATCCCGCAGTTTGCCCCAAATGCGGTTCGTCCCATCTTGCCCAGGATGAGGATGTCTTGGATACTTGGTTCTCCTCGGCCCTTTGGCCCTTTTCGACCTTGGGCTGGCCGGCGCAAACCGCCGATATGGAAAAGTACTTTCCCACCTCGGTGCTGGTGACCGGTTGGGATATTATCTTCTTTTGGGTGGCGCGGATGATCTTTTCCTCCCTGGCCCATACGGGGCAGGCCCCCTTCAAAGAAGTGCTCATCCACGGTCTCGTTCTCGACGCCGAGGGTCGCAAAATGAGCAAATCCCTGGGTAACGGTATCGATCCTTTGAAGATCATCGAAAGTCACGGCGCCGACACCCTGCGCTTTATGTTGGTGACCGGGAACACCCCCGGCAACAATTTGCGTTTTCGGGAAGAGCGTCTCGAGGGCAGCCGTAACTTTGCCAATAAGATCTGGAATGCCAGCCGTTTCGTGCTGATGAATCTTGAAGGCTACGCGGAGGGAACCTGGAACAGTAAGGAATTGGCCTTACATGACCGCTGGATCCTGACGAAACTCAACGACACCGCCGCCGCTGTCCGGGAAAACCTCGACCGCTACGAACTGGGCGAGGCCGCCCACAGTATTTATGAATTTATCTGGGATGATTTTTGCGACTGGTATCTGGAACTCTCCAAAAACCCCCTTTATAAGGGCAGTGAGGAAGAGCGCTGTCAAACCCAGCGCATCCTTGTCTACGTACTGACCAACGCCTTGCAGTTGCTCCATCCCTTTATGCCTTTTATCACCGAGGAGATTTGGCAGAAACTGCCTCACAGCGGTGAAACCATTGTTCTTGCCGACTATCCCGTCTACCGTGAAGATTTTGCCGACAGGGAAGCCGCTGTGGATATGGACATGCTGATCGAGCTGATCAAAGCCATTCGCAATCTGCGGAGCGAGCTGAAAGTGCCCCTCGGTCAGAAGGCCAAAGTAATTTTGGCCGCCCAAGACAGAGAAAAACAGCTCATTACCGCCGCTGCCGGTTATCTTGATAAAATGGCCGCCATCAATGAAATCGAATTTATCCCTTTAAGGGCCGACGCCCCCAAGGGCGCGGCAGCCGCCATTTTAGGTGATATCCGCATTTATCTGCCTTTGGCCGGTCTCATTGATATGGACAAGGAAAAGGCCCGTCTCGCCAAGGAATTGGCCGGTACAAAACAGGAAATCGCCCGCCTCAGCGGCAAGCTCAATAACGAAGGTTTTCTCCGTAAAGCCCCCGCCGACGTCGTGGCCGGGGAAAAGGAAAAGTTGGTGAGCGCTGAAAAACGCCTCGCCGGTCTGAAAGAAACATTAGCGATATTGGAAGAGGTCTGAACATGACGGAGTATAAGGAATCCCTTGCCTATTTAAGGGATCTGACTAAATTTGGTTTTAATTTCGGCTTGGATCGGGTGAGGGAGCTTCTGCGGCGCCTTGGCAATCCCGAAAAAACCATGACGTATATCCATGTCGGTGGTACCAACGGCAAAGGCAGCATCACCGCGATGCTCAACGCCATGCTCATCGCCGCCGGGGAAACCCCGGGGATGTTTACTTCCCCCCATCTCCACTCCTATCGGGAGCGCTTTCAGATCAGCGGGGAAATGATCTCCCACGAGGATGTGGTCGCCATCTTGAATGAAATCAAGCCCCATGTTGACGCGATGATCGCCGCCGGCTTTGAACAGCCGACGGAATTTGAAGTCAACACCGTGATGGCCTTTCTCTACTTCGCCAAAAAGGGCGTGAAAACCGTTGTCCTGGAAGTGGGGATGGGCGGCGAAATCGATGCCACCAACGTCATCGAAAAGGTGAAAGTGGCTGTTCTCGTCAACGTCGCTTTGGAACATACCGAGTATCTTGGCGATACAAAAGAGAAAATCTGCCTGACCAAATCGGGAATCCTCAAAAAAGACTGCCATTTTGTTTCCGGTTGTCTTGAACCGGAATTACAGGAACTGCTGCAAAAGCGCGCTGCCGAAGAAAGCGTTGGGGATGTGAGTTTTCTGCAGCAAGATTTCGACTTTGACTTTGAAGAAGAAACCGCCGACCTTCAGACCTTTACCTACCGTGACCGTGAGGTCGTCTACCACCATCTTGAACTGCCCTTACACGGCCGCCATCAACTGGGGAATGCCGCCATCGCCGTCCGCGCCGCCCGGCTTTTCGGCCTGGAGGAAACGGCGATCAGGGCAGGACTTTTAAAAACAGCCTGGCCCTGCCGGTTGGAAAAAGCGGCGGATAATCCTCTGACCATCATCGACGGCGCCCATAACGATCACGGTATGGCCGTATTGACCTCGTATTTGAAAGACCATTACACCGATAGGAGCATCGTGGTGCTCATCGGTATGCTGGCGGACAAAGAACGGGAAAAGGCCGTGACTCTTTTAGGGCCCCTTACCAAAAAAGTCGTGGTGACCAAACCCAACAGCCCCCGGG
>CALFRX010000278.1 GCA_937919295.1 uncultured Peptococcaceae bacterium
ATCCCGGCAAAGTGGAAATTTCCGCCGCCGAGGAGATGGAACGCGTTTTACCGGTCATTGAAAAACTCCGGGGAAAACTGAAGGTGCCGCTTTCCATTGATTCCTACAAAGCCGAGACGGTTCAGGCGTCGCTCAAGGCCGGCGCCAAAATCATTAACGATGTTTGGGGCTTCCAATACGACCAAGGGGAAATGGCCGCCGTGGCCGCCAAAGCGAATTGTCCCGTGATTTTGATGCATAATAAAAACGAGGCGGTGTATGATAATTTCATGGCGGAAGTGACGTCGTTTTTGAGAAAGAGCATCGATATTGCCGTAGAAGCCGGCTGTGACAGGAATAAAATCATTGTCGACCCTGGTTTTGGTTTTGGCAAAAACCTTGAACACAATCTCTTGCTCACCAATAAATTAGCGGAGCTGAAATCGCTGAATTGTCCTTTGTTGATGGCGGCCTCCCGTAAAAAAACCATCGGTCTCGTTTTGGACGCCCCGGCGGATCAGCGCCTCATGGGGGACGCGGCGGTGACTGCCATTTCCATCATGAAGGGCGCTGATATGATCCGCGTGCACGACGTCAAAGAGATGGTGCAGGTTGCCAAAATGGCCGACGCCATCGTCGGAAAGGGTTATTGAAATGGATAAGATTTACCTTGATCAATTGGAGTTCTTTGCCTATCACGGTTGTTTGGAGCAGGAAAAAAAAGAGGGGCAAACCTTCTATATTTCCGTGACGCTGGAATTGGATCTCACCATGGCGGCGGAAGACGACGATCTTGGGAAAACCGTCAATTATGGCGCGATTTACGATATGGTGGCGGACATCACCTTAAACAATAAGTTTGAGCTCATTGAAAAGCTGGCCTATACGATCATCAGCCGCATTCTCTACACCTTCTCCCCGGTGCGCGCCGCTACGGTGCGGGTGGATAAACCGCAAGCGCCGGGAACGGCAGGGCCGTTTCCCGCGGCAGTGGAAATGCGGAGGGAACGGGTATGAAACAGGCGGTGATCGCCCTGGGCAGTAATGTTGGCGACACTTTGGCGAATCTCCGATCAGCCGTGGATTTACTGGAACAAGGCGGCTGCGAAATAAAGCGTATTTCATCTCTTTACATTACGGAACCTTGGGGTTATGCCGACCAGGATGATTTTTTAAACGGCGCCGTATTGATCGCCACGGATAAAGATCCCTACGAACTGCTGTCGCTGACCCAAAGCATCGAAAGTGAACTGGGGCGGGAGAAACTGTTTATAAACGGTCCCCGCAACATTGATCTCGATATTCTCGTCTATGAAGGGGAGACGGTGGACGCGAAAACCCTGACGATTCCCCATCCCCGCATCAAAGAGCGTCTTTTTGTACTGACGCCTTTGAACGATGTCGCCCCCGACTGGGACATCCCCGGGATGGGAAAGGTCGCATCATTGTTTTCTGCTTTTGCCGGCGAGGAACGCGTGGAATTTACAAAAAAGAAAATAAGGTAACAATCTGATTTTTTCTGTCATAAGATAGGATAGCAAGAAAATACACAAAGGAGAGTGATCTCGGTGGGTTTTCCTGGTATCCTTATTTTTTTTATGGTCGCTTTTCTGATCTGGTGGCTTTTTATCATGGACGATCATGATGATGACAATAACAAATATTCTTAGAATTTCAAAAAAAGGGAGGCTTGCGCGTGGGAAAAGGAAAAGCCGGAGATGATTTTCCCCGGGGAGATTGGGTTCTCGAAGAAATGTTGAAGGTCGCCATGGAAGATGAAAAGACGGACAGGGAAAAATACCGGCGGTTGGCGAAAATGGCCGACCGGGAAAAAGATGCCAGAAAACTCTTTGGCATTGCCGATGATGAGGCGAATCATCTGAAGGCGCTGCAATTTCTGTATTGCACGCTTTTTGGCAAAAGAGCGCCGCGGGTGGAAGCTCAGCCAGTGAAAATCGGCAATTTTACGGAAACCATCCGTAAATCTATTGTCAGCGAGTATGAGGGAGCGGCGTTTTACAGGGAAATCCTAAACAGACTGTGCTGCGAAGAATTCAAGTCGATCATTCGCCGGATCATGGCGGATGAACAGCGGCACGCACAGATTTTAGAGTCGATTCTGGAAAAGTGATTGGAAATTTATTTTTTTGACGCAAAAGCCCTGCTTAGATGTTGGGCTTTTTGCGTTTTTTGCATTGCGTATTGCCGAAACGGTCAAAATATGCTATTTTATATAATATCTTTACGGAGGTTGTTATGAGTAAATTGATCTATCTTTTGTTTGTCGTCATCGGCGGCACCGCAGCGGCGGTTCAGATACCGATCAACTCTGTCCTTGGTAAACGGGTGGGTGTTTTTGAAAGCGGATTATGGTCCTTCGCCACCGGTACCATGCTTTTAATCGTGTTGGTCTTGGTTTTCGGCAAAGGACAGTTTACGGAAATCGTCTCCGTGCCGAAATGGCAGCCGTGATCTCCATGATCGTGGCTGCGCCTCAATTGGGGATTGGCCTTGCGGTGGTAGGGATTCTTTTCGGACAGGTTACCATTGGCATCTTAATCGATACCTTTGGTTGGTTCGGAGTGGAAAAGATCCCCCTTGATTATAACCGTGTCATCGGCATGGTTTTGATGCTGGCCGGTGTATTCTTTGTTTATCGGAGCAAAATAGGAGCATAAATGGAACGAATCGATGATTTATTAAAAACGAAATGGCTGGGCAAAAATTACCGCTTCGAGACGGAGGTCGCCTCCACCAATACCCTCTGTTATGAACTGGCGGAGAGCGGCGCGCCCATGGGTACTGTTGTCGCGGCCCAAAGCCAAAGCGCGGCAAGGGGACGGCAAAACCGGGTTTGGGTTTCCCCTGAGGACGGATTGTGGTTCTCCCTGCTGCTTCGTCCGGCTTTTTCGCCGGAAAAAGCCGCGGCTTTGACCGTTGTCACGGCAGTGGGTGTTTGCCGCGGATTGATGTACTATCCCGGTTTGGGCGCTGAAATCAAGTGGCCCAACGATATTTATGCCGGGGGCAAAAAACTCTGCGGTATTTTATCGGAAATGAAGACCGAGCAAAAAAAGCTGCACTATGTCATCATCGGCATCGGCGTCAATCTTTCCACGGCAAAACTGCCGTCGGCTATTCAAAAAACAGCCGCTGGTATCGAGGAGCTTCTTGGTGTCAGTATCGACCGCAAAGAGCTCCTTTGCCGCCTGCTTTTAGGGCTGGAATCCGCCTATGAGCAATACTTTAACGGTCAGGAAAAAGAGCTCTTCGCCGAATGGGAGGAGCGCTCCTTGATCATGGATCGCGAGGTGATTGTCAAAACCGTCGGCGGCGAGGTGGCGGGAAGAGTTGTCGGTCTCAGTGAAGAGGGTTTCCTGCTCCTTGATATGGGCAATGGCAAAGGCGCGAAAATCATCTCCGGCGACGTATATGAAAAGGACTGAATTGATATGGCACAAAGAAAAGTACGTGATATGACCTTGACCGCGGTTTTTGCGGCCCTCCTGGCCATCTGTTCCCAGCTTGTGATTCCCTTGGGCGTCATTCCTCTGACTTTGCAGACCGCTGCGGTCTACATGACGGCGCTGGCCTTAGGGCCTGCCCGGGGTACCGCGGCTATCGGGCTGTATATCCTCTTAGGCGCCGTCGGTTTGCCGGTTTTTGCCGGCGCCACCGCCGGTATCGGTGTTTTAGCGGGACCCACCGCCGGTTTTCTTTGGGGGTTTTTGCTTGTCCCGCTGATCAGCGGTACACTGCTGGGCAAAATGAAACAAGACCGGCTTTTATCCTATATCATTGCGTTGCTGCCTGGGTTTTTGGTCGTCTTCGGCCTGGGGCTGGTTTGGCTGAAATATACCCTGTCACTGCCCTGGACTGCGGCATTGACCATGGGCGTGCTGCCCTATCTGCCCGGTGATTGCGCGAAAATCGTCCTGGCGGCTTACGTCGGCCACCGTCTGTACCGCGCCGGCGTCGGTTACGACGCCTCAAAGGAGAAAAAATGCTTTTAACGATTGATGTGGGAAATACCCATACGGTAATTGGCGCTTATGAAAAAGATAAACTCCGCAATCATTGGCGTATCGCTTCGGAACGGCAGAAAACTGAGGATGAGATCGGTGTCAAATTGCTGCAGTTTCTGGAACAGGCAGAGATTTCTGTGGAAGAGATTGAAGGGATTGTCATCGGTTCCGTGGTTCCCGCTTTGACGGAAGTCCTGTTCTTCATGGTGAGGAAATATTTTCACCTTAAGCCTTTTGTCGTTAACGACCGTATCGACCCGGGTGCTGTGAAGAAGAATAATTGCCATTCCACAG
>CALFRX010000279.1 GCA_937919295.1 uncultured Peptococcaceae bacterium
AATCCGTGTATTCCCTATTAAAACCTCTGCCCAAAAAATGTACGGTGACCCGGCCCTCCATGGAGAGCGCCGGCATCGACGTCTTTGCCACGGTCCGGGGCCAGGGTCATGTCTTGCGCACCCTGAAAGACAAAAGCGAATTCGTAAAATACTTCGGCCTCTTGCTCCTGGAATGAAGAGAAATCAGATATTTTCAGAACATCAAAAAAACTGCCCCTCGGGGCAGTTTTTTGTGTACCGCCATTAGCGGATGAAGTTGGTCATGATGCGCTGCTCCCGATGGGAGGGGACAATGCCTTTTTCTTTCCCGGCCTCAATGCACTTTAAAAGCCAGGCCATGTTGGCGGCAAGGGCGCGCATGGTCTGCATACCCTCTTCGTCTTTCTTGACTTCCTCGGCACAGTTGCCGTGAACCATGTTCCAGTATTGGGAAGAAACCACCGGCATGTTACAAATGGTAAAGTATTTGTTAAGGACATCGATGGAGGCGGTGGTACCGGCCCGGCGCGCCGAGGCCACCGCTGCCCCGGGTTTATAGGCAAAAGATTTCCCGCCGGCATAAAACAGGCGGTCAAGCAAAGAGAGAATGCGGCCGCTGGGGTGGGCGTAATAGACCGGCGTGCCGAAAACGAAGCCATCGGCTTTCGCCGCTTTGGCCAGGAGCTCATTGACGATATCATCGTCGCCGAAAATGCATTTGTTGTTTAGGCTGCGGCATTTACCGCAAGCCACGCAGTCTTTGATGGCGCCGCTGCCCAACTGGATGATTTCGGACTCAATGCCATGTACCTTTAACGTCGTTTTAATTTCGGTCAGCGCCGTAAAGGTACAACCGTTTTTATGACAGCTGCCGTTGATCAGAAGAACAATCATGATTTACCTCTCGTTAAATTTTACAGCGGTGCCGTAAGAGATCATTTCCGCGGCCCCCTGCATGATGGAACAGGAAGAGAGCCGCACCGCAACGATGGCGTCGGCACCAAGTTTTTCTGCTTCTCTGACCATTTTATGGAGCGCTTCCAATCTTGATTCTTCCATCAATTTGGTATAACTTTTCAGTTCGCCGCCAACGATGGATTTTAAGCCGGCACCGATATCCTTGCCGATGTGTTTGGAATTAACAAAGGATCCCATGACAAAACCGATCACCGTATATTCTTTGCCGGGGATAAGGTCACTCGTGGTGAGCAACATGAGAATCACGCCCTTTCGTGTATAGAATTTTGTTTATTATACCATAATAAAACCGCGATTAAAATACAAATTGAACGAGGATCATATAAAAGGCCGTGCCCCCGGCAATGCTGAGAAGATTATTCTTCTTCCATAGGTGCAGCAGAATCACCGCGGCAATGGCGATGGCTTCGGGTAACCCGTAAGGATAAAGCAGAGGCGACGTGTTTTTCAGGCAGTAGACAATGAGCAGCGCCATCAGGGCGCAAGGCAGCGCCTGGCCTAAGAAGAGAATGACCTTGGGTGTTTGTTTTCCCGCCGGAAAAAGAAGGAAGGTGAAGCCTCTAGTCATGATCACTGCCGCGGCGGTGACCAGTACATATAGCAGCATAGAGGTGTTAGAGAGCATCGGTGTCCACCTCCCTGATTGCTGCTTTTTCTTTTGCTTCCCTTTTCTCGATTGGTTTGCGCAGGAGCAGCAGGCAAACAGTGATACAGAGGAGGGCGGGAATGATGAAATGACTTGCGCCAAAAACCAGGAGACACAGCAGAGCGCAGGCAAAGCCTGAGAGTACCGGAATATGATTTTTTGTTTCCCGCCATTGATCCACGGCAATGGTAATGAACAGCGCCGTCATAATGAAATCGATGCCGGTGGTGTTGAAGGTGAGCAGGGAGCCGATAAGACCCCCCAAGGCGCAGCCGAGGATCCAGTAGCCGTGGTCGAGGAGGGCGATGAAAAAGAAGAAATTTTTTTCATCAATGCCTTCCGGCGCTTTGGCGGAGCAGAGCAGCGAATACGTTTCGTCGGTGAGGGCGAAGATCATGTAAGGTTTGCGTTTGCCCATGATTTTAAACTTTTCCAACATCGACAATCCGTAAAAGATATGACGGGCATTGAGTGTAAGCTGGAGCAAAAAGGCGTTTAAGAAATTCACTCCGGGAAAAAGCATGTTGACGGCGACAAACTGGCCCATACCGGCATAGACCACCAAACCCATAAAAACGGCCCATAACCAATGATATCCTTTATCCGTCAATAAAATACCAAAGGCGATGCCGAGAAAAAGATAGCCCAAAAGAATCGGTACGGTACGGGGAAATGCTGATTTTAAATCTTTAAGGACACGGGAGGCGGTTTTCATGGAGGAACTCCTCGTTTTCATGGAATACACAACGCATTATAGCATAATTTCAGCGAAAAACCAAATAAAAATCCCTGTGTTTTACGGTATGGACAAGGGAAATAAAGATCGGCCTTTACGGTAAAAGTCACCGTTAAAAACGCAAAACCCGCCGGTGCGGCTTTTGCGTCCTCTAATTTTTGGCGGTGCTCTTTTCCTGCCGTCAGCGGCTGTTAAGGGATAAAACAAGATCATAAGTCCGGCTATTTTTAACGTATCGCCTTAGGGATTAGCTTAATACCCGTTCTTATGATAAACATTTGGTTGGATCTTTTTCACTTGGGGAAAATAGTCGGCCTCAGAATTGATGTCGATGGTTGAATCTTATATGTTCCTGCGGGAAACCGATTGACAAAAATCGACACCCTAGATATACTACAGGAAAGACCAATCAATCGATTTGACATAACGGTATGAAGGCGCGCGGCTTAATAAACTGGAGCGCCTTTTATATATATAGTTTGAAACAGTGAGAGATGTTTCAAAGTCGTAATGAGAAAAAGAAGAGAGTATGAGAGTATTGAGGAAGAAGAGGAGGTATATTGTTTATGAAGAGAGACATGAAGAGATGGATGGGCGAGCAGATTGCAAAACCCACGAAAAAGCCCTTGCCGGTTTTGTCTTTTCCCGCAGTGCAGCTCATGGGGATCAGCGTAAAAGAGCTGATTGCCAATAGCGACACTTATGCCAAAGGCTTGAAAATGGTGGCGGATCGGGCAGATACCGCTGCCGCCGTCAGTCTGATGGATCTTTCGGTGGAAGCGGAGTGCTTTGGCTCCAATATCGTCGTCAGCGATGATGAGGTGCCAACGGTCAGGGGAAGAGTGATCTCCTCCCAGGTCGAAGCCGACGCCCTGGTTGTTCCCCCCGTGGGCTGCGGACGCACCGGCGTCAACATCGATGCCATCAAAAAAGCCGTGGAATTGATCACCGACCGTCCTGTTTTTGCCGGGTGTATCGGCCCCTTCTCTTTGGCCGGCCGCCTGATGGACGTCAATGAAATCATGATCTACTGCTATACCGAACCCCATATGGTACATACGGTATTGCGTAAGATTACGGATTTCATCATCGATTACATTATGGCCTTAAAAGCAGCGGGGGCCAACGGCATCCTCATCGCCGAACCTTTGGCCGGCGTGCTTTCCCCGGACTTGGCGCAAAGCGTATCTTCTTACTATGTGCGTAAAATCGTCCATGCTGTTACCGACGACCATTTTGTCGTGATCTATCATAACTGCGGTAACGAAGCAGGCAAGATGATTCCGTCCCTGATTTCCACCGATGCCGCCGGGTTCCATTTCGGGAACAGCGTCGATATGGAAAAGATCATGGCGCAGATGCCGGAAGATGTTGTTGTCTTCGGCAACGTCGATCCCTCCGGCGTATTCCGTCAGGGTACACCGGAAACCGTGCGGGAAACAACGTTGAACCTTTTGCGAAAATGCGGTAAATATCCGAATTTCATCATTTCCTCGGGCTGCGATATTCCGCCCCTGACGCCTTGGGAAAACATCGACGCTTTCTTTGCCGCAGTCGCGGAATATGATCGCGAAGGGAAGAACAGAGATGATGAAGACGCGGAAAAGAAATATCGCCGCGATATGAAACAGTGGGTCGCCGATGTGATTGCCTCCCCCACAAAAAAGCCTTTCCCGGTACTATCCTTCCCGGTGATCCAGATGATGGGCATCTCTGTCAAAGAATTGATTATGGACAGCCGTCTTCAGGCCATCAGTATGAAAATGATCGCCGAACATTGCGATTCCGCCGCCATCGTCAGCCAGATGGATCTTTCCATCGAAGCGGAAGCTTTCGGTTCCCATATCGTCTTTTCCGATGACGAGGTCCCCACGGTGACCGGGAGAATTATTTCTTCCCAAGTGGAAGCCGATGCCTTAACAATCCCCAAGATCGGCAGCGGTAGAACGGGAATCAACATCGCCGCCGTGGCCCGAGCCGTGAAGCTGGTGACCGAC
>CALFRX010000280.1 GCA_937919295.1 uncultured Peptococcaceae bacterium
GGCGCCCTACAGTCCGTGCTGGCGGACAGAAAGTTTTCTTTTTCCTATTATGCCGTCGGCCTCATGATTCTTTTTGGTGTCCTTTTTGGCCGTTTGATCTGCGGATTTCTTTGTCCCTTCGGTTTTTTGCAGGATCTGCTTTATAAAATACCGACGCCAAAACTAAAAATCAAAAGAAGCATAGACCGGCCTTTGCGCTATCTGAAATACCTGATTCTGGCAATCTTTGTGATCCTTTTGCCGCTGCTTTTGACCGACGCTTTCGGCAGCGGAACGCCTTATTTTTGTAAATTGATTTGTCCCGCCGGTACCTTAGAGGGTGGTATTCCGCTTTTGCTCGAAAATAAAAGTTTACGGGCTATGGCGGGGGTTTTATTTGACTGGAAGCTTTTACTGGTTCTTGTGACCGTCATCGGTTCAATTTTCGTTTACCGTCCGTTTTGTAAATATCTCTGCCCTTTGGGTGCGTTTTACGCGCTTTTTAACAAAATCAGCTTTTACCGGCTGAAGGTTGACGGTGTCCGATGCACCGGCTGCAAGACCTGTGAAAAACAATGTAAAATGAACGTGGCAGTGACAAAGAACATCAACAGCGCGGAATGTATCCGCTGCGGCGACTGTATCGCCGCCTGCCCGGAAAAGGCCATCAACTCGAATCTCCACTTGAAAAAAGAGGAATTTACGGTACCTTTGGCTGAGGAATGACAATGGAAAGGAATTTTAAAATGGAAGCATTGGCAAAACCCACCCGAGACCAAATGGACGCCTTCGTCCAAAACCCCTTATGGAACCGGCTTTGTGATGGCATTGAAACACAGTATCAGGTAAAGCCGCTGATTACATACAGTAAATGTTCTATGCAGCCCGGTTGGAATTTAAAATATAAAAAAGCGGGGCGGGCTTTATGTACCCTTTATCCGGGAGAAGGGGAGTTTACTGCTCTTATCGTGATCGGGGAGCGCGAAAAAGCGGAGATGGAACTGATTTTGCCATCTTTTACCGCCGTGGTTCGTGATCTTTATTTGGATACAAAAACAAGTATGGGGCAAAAATGGCTGATGATAGAGGTAAAAAACGGCGAAATCTTGGCGGATATTTGGGAACTGATCGCCATTCGCCGCCGCAGCTAAAAGTAGGGCTGCAATCATCTAAAAAGGATCCTCAAGACGGTTCCTGTTTCCCCGTGCCCCAAAGCGAAAAATATTGAGAGAGGTGATCCCATGAATTCTTTGCAAAGGTTTATTTATAAGATCTCAAAAGGGGCTCTAAAATCCTTTCAAACCTTTCCCGTATCGATGGCCTGCGCCCTCGTTTTTACCGTTGCGACGATGGTGCAGATCGAATTAAGCTGGTCCGCCGTGGAGAGCTATAATTTTCTGCTCAGCTGTTTTCGTTGGTCTTTCGCTTTTGCCGCTTTGTTCAGCTTCATGCTGATCACAGCCGCCAAAACCCGGTTTGACAGCCTTCTTTCCTTTATTACGGCAAACGTATGTGGTGTAGCCGCGGCTGCTATTGCGTTTTTTAGCTTATACCAATTTGGTGGCATACCGTCTCCGGCGGATGCCACTGTGACTATTATTTCCGATCTGGCGGCGGCCCGTATGACGGTGGCCATGAGCGTAAGTTTTCTGATTTTTGTCATCTTAGCGGCGTACCCCAAAGAGGAATCCGATTTTGCCCGCTCCTTTTTTATGACGCATAAAGCCTTCTTCATCGCCTTGCTTTACGGTGGTGTGATCATGGCGGGTTCGTCACTGATTGTCGTTGCCCTTGAGACTCTCATTTTTGATAAATTGGGGCACAGCATTTATGGGCATCTCGGCGTCATCTCCGGCTTTATCGGTTATTCCATCTTCCTGGGCTATTTCCCGGATTTTCGCAAGCAGCGCGTGGATGATCAGCGTAAAATTGCCCAGACCCAACCGCGCTTTATCGAAATTCTTTTCAGTTATATTCTGATCCCTGTCTTTATTGCCTTAACCCTTGTTTTACTGGGTTGGGCGCTGAAAACCGTTTTGGGCGGAATGCATACCTCCTTTACCCAGTTATTCGGGATTGCCGCC
>CALFRX010000281.1 GCA_937919295.1 uncultured Peptococcaceae bacterium
GGGTGTTTCATCATTTGCGCTGCGCCGCATGGCGACGGTATAAACGGCGAGACCCGCTGCTTTGGAGCTTTTGCCATGGGCTTCATAGGTGTATTGATCGCCGAAAATGGCTTTGGCTTTTTCTTTGGCCGTGGCCCAGTCGATTTCTTCCCCTTCAAGGGTAACCTGGCCCTTGTTTTCTAAATTGTCGGAGTAGGGCCCGTCGTAAATCAGGGTAGGGGTGGAAGAGAGACCGTCGTTGATGGTATTCAGTGATGAAACTGCAAGGCCGGCGTTTTTATAGTCGCCATCGGAAATATGCTTGCTCGCCGCCTGAATGGCATCGTAAGAGAAATAGTCGCCGCTGCCGGATTCCAATTTATGGAGGGCGTCGGCAATATCCGTTACTTCCGCGTTAAGGGATTTCAGCGTTTCCAGTTCCGCGGCGGTGAGGTCTTCGCCCCGGGCCGCTTTGGCGATGAGAGAATAGGAAAAATCCCCCATCTGATTTAAAAATTGCTGTGTTCTGGCGAGGGTACCGTTATAGATCGGCAGCATGGAAAGGTTCTCCTGGGCAACATAGGAATAACTGCTCATTTCCGAATAAAGGCGGGCGCGGTTATCATTGTCGGCAACGACGATGGCCTTGCTGGAAAGCACGGTCAGTTCGTCCACGGAATCCATCAATTCGTAAAAAGCCCGGGAGGCGTCGTTTTCAATGCTGGCGGCCGCGGTTTGTGTTCGATTCGCTTCGTAGAAACCCCAGCCGAAACCGACGATTGTCAACACCGCCAAAAAGATGATAAGCACATTTTTCTTATCCATAAAATAAAAGACTCCTTTCTCAGCGGGCGAAAACGTGGTTGTAATACTGTACGGTGATGGTTCTCGTCCACATCCATTTGTTTACCGGTTTGTAGGGATTCCAAAAATAGATGGCGCCGTATGTGGGATCCCAACCGTTCATTGCGGCTTGAGCTGCTTTTGTCGTTTCCGATGTGGGAGAGATCGCCCAGATCCGGCCGTTGCTCACCGATTCAAATGCGCCACTTTGGTAGATGACGCCGCTTAATGAATTGGGGAACTGTGAGTTGTTGACCCGGTTCATCAATACGGCTCCTACGGCAACTTTGCCGATATACGGTTCGGCTTCGGCTTCGGCTTGAATCAGTCGGGATAGCAGTGATACTCTTTCGCTGTAAGACATCGTCGCCGCCGTGGCCACGGTTTCGCTTTGCGCTGTTGTGGTTTCCCGGTTCGCGTTGCCCGCGTCAATGGTTACATAAGTGCAAGCAATGGCGAAGAGCAGTATAAAAATGATGGGTTTGATATATTTTCCCATAGTTACCTCCGTTTTCCTTTTGTATACACTTATTTTTATCGATGCGGAAAAAATTATACGTAAAAAGAACTTGAAATATAAAAAAGATTATGATAATATTAGTACTACGGCGCGGCGCCATAGCCAAGTGGGAAGGCAGAGGACTGCAAATCCTTTATGCCCCAGTTCGAATCTGGGTGGCGCCTCCAAAGCGTAGAAAGAAAGCACTTCTTGGGAAGTGCTTTCTCAGACTGTCAATAAAGCCAAACTTTCTCAGGGGAAGGGCGGGAAGGGGAGCGCCGTCTCCCCGTCCGGGTACTTTAATCCCAGGTGGCGGCAGTGCCGTCACCGTATCAGCTTGGCGGGAAAGTGGCGAGGCCACTTTTTTGACAAGCTGAGAAAGCACTTCTTGGGAAGTGCTTTCTTTCGTTATGGCAACCACGGCCTGTTCTGATTTTCGGGATGTTTTTTTTGAGAAAATTTCGTAAATCATGAAAAAAGTGCGGTAATTTTCAGTATTTTATGTTATAATACAGACAATGAAATACTATGTGCTCTTTTGGACAGATGAGGGCAACAGACATTAAATCGAAACGATTCTTCTTTGAACGATTCTTCTTTGGAGGAAAAATGAGACCGATTGTAGATATCAAGAATGACATTGCGGAAAGATTGAAAACAGCGCTCACCCTTGCGAAAATCGGGGGTGAGTTGTCTTTTGATACGATCGCTGATTTTGTGGTGGAAATTCCGAGAGATCAGGCCCACGGAGATTTTGCCGCCAATGTCGCCATGGTCATGGCGAAAGAGGCCCGTATGGCGCCGCGGAAAATCGCGGAAATCATTTTAAATCGCCTTGATACCGAAGGTTCCTTTATCGACCGGGCGGAAGTGGCCGGGGCGGGCTTTATTAATTTCTATTTGAAAAACGACTGGCTTTTTTCCGTTCCCGCCCTCGTCCACAAAATGGGCGACCGTTACGGTTCTGTTGCTGTCGGCAATGGGAAAAAGGTACAGGTGGAATTCGTCAGCGCCAACCCCACGGGTTTGCTCCATATGGGCAATGCACGCGGCGGCGCCATTGGCGACGCCCTGGCCAAGTTATTGTCCTTTGCCGGTTACGCAGTGGAAAAGGAATTCTATATCAATGATACCGGCAATCAGATCCGCCTCCTTGGCGCTTCGCTGGACGCCCGCTTTCGGGAACTTCTCGGGGAAGACGCTGTTTTTCCCGCTGACGGTTACCATGGGGAAGACGTGAAAACCACCGCGGCTCATTATCTTGCCGAAAACGGCGACGCTTTAAGAGCGGAAGATGAAATAAAACGCCAGGAAGTCCTTGCCGATTACGCCCTTAAAGAGAAGCTTGCCGATATGAAAGGGGTGCTCGCCCTCTACGGCGTCAATTTCGATGTTTGGTTTTCTGAACGTTCCCTCCATACCTCCGGTAAGGTCAAGGCGGCCATGAACGAGTTGAAAGAGCAAGGCATCGCCTATGAAAAGGACGGCGCTTTATTGTTAAAGGCAGAGCACAGCGGTGAAGCGCGGCAGAGCAAAGTCGGGGAAAGGGTCAACCTTGAGGAAAAAGACGAGGTGTTGATCCGCGCCAATGGTGTGCCCACCTACTTCGCGGCGGACATTGCCTACCATAAAGATAAATTCGACCGCGGCTTTGATAAAGTGATCGATATCTGGGGCGCGGATCATCACGGACATGTGGCCCGGATGAAACGGGCGATCTCCTTTTTCGGTTACGATCCCCAGCAGCTTACCGTGATTCTGATGCAGTTGGTAAAGCTATATCAAGGCGGCGAACTCATACGGATGTCGAAACGCAGCGGCCAATACGTGACCCTAAAGGATCTCATCGAAGAGGTCGGCTACGACGCGGCCCGCTACTTCTTTGTGATGCGCAACCCCGATAGCGCCATGGATTTCGACCTTGATTTGGCGAAATCAAAATCCGCGGACAATCCCGTTTTTTACGTCCAGTACGCCCACGCCCGGATTTGCAGCATTCTGCGGCAGACCCAAGCCAAAGGCTATGCTTTACCGGATTTCAAAACAGTGGATTATAGCGTCCTTGGGGAAGTACAGGAAGGGGCGCTCATGAAAAAGCTGGCGGATTTACCCGAAGAAATCGCCACGGCAGCGGAAACCTTAGAACCCCACCGGCTTTGCGCGTATCTCCATGATTTGGCCTCATCGTTTCATAGCTTTTATAATCACTGCCGCGTCAACACCGAAGAGGAGCTACTCAGAAACGCCCGGCTCGGCCTGTCCCGGGCTACGGCGATCGCCATTGAGAACGTGCTGACCATCTTGGGGGTCAACGCTCCCACAGAAATGTAACCAACAAGGTAATGCCGGTATTTTAGGGAGCCGCCGCTTTGCCATTGTCGGCGCAAGGGTCGAAAAAGCCCCGGGCTTTTAAGGAGCGGACGTTGTCCTGTAAAGCAAAGGTGAAAGAAACCGGCGAAATTTTCCCTAACAGACCCTTTTTTAAGCGAAAATATCTATGAGTTGCTTTCAGCAGAATCTAAATAGATATGGATCATATAATTTTGAAGAAGTGAGGTACAGGAAATGACCAAATTTATTTTTGTGACCGGCGGTGTCGTATCGTCTCTCGGTAAAGGTATTACAGCGGCATCTCTCGGTCGCATTTTGCGAAACCGCGGCTTGAAGGTTGTCAGTCAGAAATTCGATCCTTACATTAACCTGGATCCCGGCACGATGAGTCCTTATCAGCACGGCGAAGTCTTCGTTACCGACGACGGCGCCGAAACCGACCTTGATATCGGTCATTATGAACGGTTTATTGACATTAACCTCTCCAAGAACTGCAACACGACAAGCGGTAAAGTTTACGATGCCGTGATCAAAAAGGAACGCAAAGGCGATTATCTTGGCGGTACCGTACAGGTCATTCCTCATGTTACCAATGAAATCAAGGAACGGGTCACCCGTCCCAGTAAAGACGGAAATCCCGATGTGGTGATTACCGAGATCGGCGGCACTGTCGGCGATATCGAATCCCTGCCTTTCCTGGAGGCCATCCGTCAAATGAAGCGGGAAGTCGGCCCGGAAAACGTACTCTATATCCATTGTACCCTCGTACCCTATCTTCACACTTCCGGCGAGGCGAAAACAAAGCCGACCCAGCACAGCGTTCATGAATTGCGCGGCATCGGGATCCATCCCGATATCATCGCCTGTCGGGTGGAACAGTATATGTCCCAGGACATGGTCGATAAAATTGCCCTTTTCTGCGACGTAGAAAAGGAAGCCGTGATTCAAGTCATTGACGCCAAAACCATTTATCAGGTACCTTTGGACCTCGTTGCCGAGGGTATGGACGCCGTTGTGGTCAAGAAACTCCATTTGGACTGTCCTCCCGCCGATATGGGGGAATGGCAGCGGATGGTCGATAAAATCGAAAACTATAAGGACACGCTGAAAATCGCCATTGTCGGTAAGTATGTGGAGCTCCACGACGCCTATCTCAGCATCGTGGAATCTTTAAGTCACGCCGGTTATGACTTGGGTACAAAGGTGGAGCCCATATGGGTTAATTCAGAGTACCTGACCGAGGAAAATATCGCGGAAAAAATGGCCGGTGTTTCCGGTATGATCGTCCCCGGCGGCTTTGGCGACCGCGGTATCGAAGGGAAAATTCTCGGCGTCCACTACGCCAGAACCCATCAGCTGCCGTTTCTCGGTATCTGCCTCGGTATGCAGCTTGCCGTCGTGGAGTTTGCCAGATATGCCTTAGGGATGAAAGAGGCCAACAGTTCCGAATTCTGCGACACGCCTTATCCCGTCATCGACCTGCTGCCCGAACAGAAACTGGTGGAGGACAAAGGCGGCACCATGCGTTTGGGTCTCTATCCCTGTAAGATGGATCCAAAATCCAAGGTCTTCGCGTTATACGGGGAATCACCCATTTACGAAAGACACCGTCACCGTTACGAATTCAATAATGAATACAGAGAGCAGTTCGAGCAAAGCGATCTGAAAATCGCCGGTACGTCCTTAGACGGCCGTCTTGTGGAAATCGTCGAATTGGCAAATCATCCCTATTATGTTGCTTGCCAGTTCCATCCTGAATTTAAATCCCGGCCGAATCATCCCCATCCCCTGTTCCACGGTTTGGTACAGGCGGCAAAGGGGCATAAGGGTTACGAATGAAATCCGGCGACAGTCACTTTTTATAAGGCACAAAATGTCAAGAGAAAGCTGTAAACCGTCTTATTCTGATAAAGCGGTCAGGCAATAAAAATGAGGCAAAGGAGTGGTTGATCATGCCATTGGTAACGTCTACTGAAATGTTCAAGAAAGCTTATGAGGGAGGATACGCCATCGGCGCTTTTAACGTAAACAATATGGAGATCATTCAGGGGATTACGGAGGCCGCCTATGAAGTACAGGCTCCCCTGATTCTGCAAGTTTCCGCCGGGGCAAGGAAATACGCCAATCCGACTTATTTGATGAAGCTGGTGGAAGCGGCAGAGATTGAAACAGGATTGCCCATCTGCCTGCATCTAGATCACGGCGCCGATTTTGAGGTCTGCAAAGGCTGTGTGGACGGCGGCTTTACTTCTGTGATGATCGACGGCTCCAAACTGCCTTTTGAGGAAAACATCGCTTTAACGAAACAGGTGGTGGAATACGCTCACGCCAATGGGGTTGTGGTCGAAGGGGAGCTGGGTAAACTGGCGGGCATCGAAGATAACGTGAACGTGGC
>CALFRX010000282.1 GCA_937919295.1 uncultured Peptococcaceae bacterium
CTCTAAGAAGATCATCTTTTCTTCCTCGTTGAATTCGGCAATCTCCTGTTCGATATCGGCGGAGACAATGAAAACATCGCTGTCCTCGTCTTTGACCAATTCCTTTACCCGGTCAACGTAGTCATTGCCGTCTTTGGCGTCTTTTTCCGCCACATTGGCGGCGTAAATCACAGGTTTCGCGGTCAAAAGGTGATAAGACGCGAGCCACTCGCTTTCACTGCTGTCGTGTAAGGGCAAGGTTTTGGCCAGTTCGCCGTTTTGGAAGTGAGCCATCAAGCGTTGGCAGAAGTCGTATTCCCTGGCCACGGTCTTGTCGGTTTTGGCCGCTCTGCCCATTTTGCTGAGGCGGCGGTCAAGAACTTCGATATCGGCGAAGATCAGCTCTAAATTGATGGTTTCGATGTCCCGAGCCGGGTCAATGCTGCCGTCGACGTGGATGATGTTTTCGTCCTCAAAGCAGCGGACAACGTGGAGGATGGCGTCAACTTCCCGGATGTTGGCAAGGAATTGATTGCCCAAGCCCTCTCCTTTGGAAGCGCCTTTGACAAGGCCGGCGATATCCACAAATTCGATGGTGGCCGGGGTGACCTTTTTGGAATGGTAGAAATCCCCCAGCTTCAGAATGCGTTCATCGGGTACGGTCACGATACCGACATTGGGGTCAATGGTACAAAAGGGATAATTGGCCGATTCCGCTTTGGCCTTGGTCAGAGAATTGAAAAGGGTGCTTTTACCCACATTGGGCAAGCCCACAATACCTAATTTCATATGATTAACTTCCTTTCGGGAAAGATCGGATTACACAAGACATATTATAGCGAAAACCGTTGGTAAATACAAGGGAAAAGGGGTAGGAAAAGGAAAAGCGGTCGCCTGGCGGCAGCCGCTCTGTTGAATCTGATTAATCTGATGAACCGGGGTGTGAGATTTTTATTCCTTTACCATTTTCTGATAGGCGTCGTATTCATCCTTGATTTCCTCACTGGGCGCCGGTGTCAGCAGGCTGACGATGATAATGACGAGGCAGGCGAGAATGAAAGAGGGCAGCAATTCATAGATATCGAAGCCGCCGCCTAAAGGACGGATCAGGTACTTCCAAATAAAGACCATACCGCCGCCGGCAATCATCCCGGCGAGGGCGCTGTAGAGATTGGTTCTCTTCCAAAACAGGGAGAAGAGCATCACGGGGCCGAAGGCGGCGCCGAAGCCCGCCCAGGCAAAGGAGACGATGTTGAAAATGGAACTGTTGGGGTCTCTGGCAATGAAAATGCCGACGAGAGCAACGCAGACCAAGGTGCCGCGGGCAATCAGCATCGTCGTTTTATTCGTTACCTTCAACCGGAAGGTGCCTTTCAAAACGTTTTCCGAGACAGAAGAGGAAGCCGCTAAGAGCTGGGAACTGACGGTGGACATCGTTGAAGCGAGGATCCCCGAGAGAATGACGCCGGCAAGCAGCGCAAAGAGGATACCGTAGGTGCTGACAAGGTTGGCGATCTTGACAATGACCGTTTCCGGGTCTTCCAGCATGGGCAGGGCGCCGGCAACGGAAGCGCCGTAACCGATGATACCGATGGCTACGGCAACCGCCAAAGAGATCACAACCCAAGTGGTGGCCACGCGGCGGGAGAG
>CALFRX010000283.1 GCA_937919295.1 uncultured Peptococcaceae bacterium
CCTTCTAACCTTTTCTATGAATGCTACTTATAATATTTTTTTGGGGATTCAGGTAGTTGCTTAATAGGCAGCGGCCGGAATAAGCCATACACATCGCGCCGTGAACGAACATTTCCAAGGAAACCGTGGTTTTTGCCGCAATCTCCCCGATTTCTTTTAGAGAGAGCTCACGGCCTAAAACCACCCGCTCCGCACCGTATTCCTGCCAAAAGGAAACGGTTTTCCAGTTGACGTTGTTGGCTTGGGTGCTGATATGGACCGGTATTTCCGGCGCTGTTTCTTTGGCCAGCAGCAAAACACCGGGATCGGAGATGAGCAAGGCATCGGGGTTTATGGGAATGAGCGCTTTGAGATAGGCGGCCAAAGGTTTCAGATCGTCGTTGTGGGCGAAAATATTCACCGCCACATAGACCTTTTTGCCACGGTCATGACAGAAAGAGACGGCCTCTTTGATCTCGGCCAAGCTGAAATTGTTGCTTTTTTCCCGCAAACTGAAGTGGTCGCCGCCGAGATAAACGGCGTCGGCGCCGTAGGCGACGGCAAAGCGCAGCTTTTCCAGATCCCCTGCCGGCGACAGCAGTTCCGGTTTTTTCTTTTGGTCCTTTTGTTTATTCGTTGTCATATTCTCCGTTTTCAATGGCCGCTTTGGCAGATAGATGTTCTTCGTAAGTTTTACTGAAAATATGTTCCCCGTTGGGCTTGGCCACAAAATAGAGATCTTCGGTATCCGTGGGGTAGAGCGCCGCGTAAAGGGAATCGTGACCGGGAGAGGCAATGGGCCCCGGGGGCAGACCGTAATGGATATAGGTATTATAAGCCGAGTCGATCTGCACGTCCTCGTTGGTGAGCACGGATTTCGTTTCACCCAGGGCGTACTGTACTGTGGCGCAGCTTTGCAGCAGCATATTAAGGTCCAGGCGGTTGTAGAAGACACCGGCAATGATGGGCCTGTCGTTTTCCACCACCGCTTCCTTCTCTACAATGGAGGCCATGGTGACCCATTCCTTTGTAGTCAGGCCCAGTTCATTGACGCGGGCTTGCCATTCAGCTCCATACTGGGCATCAAATTCTTCCAGCATCATACCGATGATCGCTTCCGCGGAATCGTCTTTGGCGATATAGTAGGTTTCAGGGTAGAGGAACCCCTCTAAGCGTTGGGAGTCGCCGGCTGCCGGTAAATAATCGTAACCGTAATTACCGTTGGCGGCGGCATCCAAAAATGCAGCCTCTGTAACGAGGCCCTTGGAAACGAGGAGCGCGATGATCTGTTTCTGATCGTAGCCCTCGGGAATCGTCACCTTTTCACCGCTGAGGGCCGGCCCTTTTACCAGGGCGTCGATCACATCCGATAGCGCATAGTTACCTTTGAACTCGTAGGTTCCCGCTTTTAGTTCTGCGCCGACGCCCTTCTTTTTCACCTGCAGTTTAAAGGCAAGAGCGCTGTGAATGACGCCCTTCTTTTCTAACATGGCGCCAATGTCTTCACTGGTGGACGCTTCGGGGATGGTCACTTCAACTTTGTTTTTCAATGTTACGGAGCCGAAAAGATGGCTATAATACCAAACTCCGCCAACCATCAGAATCACCGCGATCAGCAATATGATTACTTTTTTCATTTTTCGTTCCTAACGCTTCTATAGATTTTAAGATTTTAAGATTTTTATATATTTAAGGCGCGGTAACAATGATTTGTTTTTGCGCCATATAGGTATCATGAGAAACGGTTTCACTGAATAAAACAGTGCCGTTTTCGGCAACGGTACGGCTGACGCTGCATTCCAACCCCTGCTTCCCAGCTGATTTGATATAATACGAACCGCCGCGAAGCCCCTTGTCAATGATGGTTTCCGTGGTATAAGGAATATAGCGAAGTATATTGGAGGTGACCGTAATTTCCTTCTTTAATGCGGTATTGCCGTAGATTGTCACCGTGAGAACGCCATTTCCCGCTGTGGCGTGGAGCAGCACCGACCGGGGATAATCATTTTCAAAGGCAAGGTCGGAGGTGCCCCAGGCAACCATGGCGTCTTGGCCGGGATCCACATAGGAGCTGATCAGCGAATGGGGTCTTCTTGCCGTGACCTTCAATTCCGTGCGCAGCAGAGCGCCGTAAACCGTGGTGCTGACCTGACAAACGCCGCCGCCGAGGCCGTCGATATACTCACCGTTTTCGATGATCACCGCGTCAAGGAAACCCCGCTCATAACTGCGCTGGCCCACTGTTTCGTTAAAGGAAAAACTTCCTCCCGCCGGAATCAGCGTCAGATCAAGAAAAGAAACGGCTAAGGCGATATTGTGGGCGCGATTGGCGGCGCCTTCGCTGTAATAGGTGGTAAAGGTCGATAAAACGCCGTCGATCTCCATGGCCTCTAAATCGGCGGTGGTGATATCCGGGTCGGCATTCTCATCGATGACCAGTTCCACTTCAGAAACAGCGGGATCAGAAAGGGCGTTACGGATTCCTTGAGCCGTGGCTTCGCTGTTGAGAAACGTTCCTTTTTCCGAAGGCCTTATGGCCACATTACCTTCAGCGTCAATATAGAAACAGGCATCTTGCGCCGTTGTGGTCAAATCGTCTTTTACGTTGTTTAGGGCAGCGCCCAAAAGGGCTTCGTCAATGACGATCGCCGCTTCCATTTCGGTTTCCCGCCACAGGGAGCCTATGCGGTATTCATACCGTTTGAGGAGGTTCCCCTCCCTGCCAAGATTTTCGGCACGATGAATCAGAGCCTCCGGGTCATCGGAGAAACCCAGTTCGGCGCAGGTATACGTATAGACCTCTGTTTTTGAAACGAGCCGGATGCTTGTTTCGCTCCGTTCATGAAGCAGCTCTTTAATGATATCCTCTGCCGCGGCAAAGGAAAGGCCGGAAAGATCGCGGCCAAACAAACTGACATGGGCGGGGAGAGTTTCATTTTCCCGCCAACACTTGTCATTTAAAACTGCGAAAACAAAAAGAGACAAAGAAAAGAGCAGAAAGATACTAAGAATCTTTATTCTTTTCTTTTTCCGCAGTTTCTTCGTCTTTTTTTGTTTACCCAAAAGAATCACCGGTCAGAAAACAGTTGTTTCATTATATTCTCCGTCATCCGAAAAGTGACCTATTTTGATTTATTCTTCCTCGTCGCCCAAATCCATGTAGGCTTCGGCGACTTTATTCCATTCATCGTCGTCTTCGATATCGTGAAGGATCTCTTCCCCTGTTTTCTCATCGACTTCCAGGCGAAATACCATCACTTCGTCATCGTCTTCTTCCCCTTCGGGGAGGGCAATGGCCACGTATTCGCTGCCGTCCACTTCAAAAATATCGATGACTTCAAATTCCTGTTCGTTGCCTTCTTCGTCGATTAACGTGACGAGCTGCACTTCGAACTCTTCTTCATGGTCATGGTCATGATCGTGGCCGCAGCCACACCCGCATTTTTCTGCCATAATACACCTCTCTCAGCGGCTTGACCCGCTTCTTAAATAATCAAGATAGTTTTGTAATATCAGAATCGCAGCCAGAGAATCTACTTCCTTTTTTCTCTTTTTGCGGCTCAGATCAGCTTCGATCATGGCGCTTTCCGCCATCTTTGAAGTCAACCGCTCATCCCAATAAACAATGGGCAGCCCTGTTTCTTTTTCCGCTGCGGTAGCAAATTCCTTCGCCATCAAACAGGATGGGCCTTCGGTGCCGTTCATGTTTTTCGGCAGGCCGACAACGATGGTCTCCACCTGGTATTCCCGGACTGCGGCGGCAACGTGACGTAAATCGCCGCAAAGGTCGCCCTTCCGGCGAATCGTCGGCAAGGGCTGGGCGGTGAACCCTAAGGGATCGCAAACGGCCATGCCGATATTTTTTGTTCCCACGTCCAATGATAGTATTCTCATTATTTGCAGGCATTCTCCAAATAGTAACTGACAAAGACTTCCATCAGATCGTCTCTTTCAATGTTTTGGATGAGGTTTCGGGCGTCTTTATGTGAAGTGATATAGCTGGGATCGCCGGAAATCAGATAGCCGACGATCTGGTTGGATGCGTTGTACCCTTTTTCCTGTAAGGCTTCGAATACCGCTTTGACGGTAGACGAAACATCATCCTTATTCCCCGCAAATTCTTTGGTAAGTTCTAAACGGTCACTCATGATAATACCGCCTTTCTTCGTCTGCCCCTCAGACGTTTTTCAGCAAATCTTTCGCTTTGGCAATGGCTTCATCAATCTTATCCACGTCTTTGCCGCCGGCCTGGGCCATGTTGGGCTTGCCACCGCCGCCGCCGCCGACTACGGCGGCGATCTCTTTGATCAGTTTGCCGGCGTGGAAATTGTTTTCCAGCCAGTTTTTACCGCCGCTCACCACGATACTGACTTTGCCGTCAACGGCGGCAAAAAGTACCAGGGCAAGATCGTCGCGGTTTTCCTTTAAACGGTCCGCCAGCTGTCTTAAACCGTCGGTATCGATTTCCCCCATATTGGCGACAATGGCTTTGCCCTTGGGGAAAACCATGGCTTCCTCCATGATGTCTCCGGCTTTGGCCGTGGCCGCCGCTTTTTTATAAGCGGCGATCTGCTTTTCTTTATCCTTCAATTCATCAAGAAGCGCCTGTACTTTTGTAATGACGTCATCATTTTTGACTTTCAGTAATTGCTCGATTTCCCGCAATTCGCGCTCTTCCTTTTCATAATAGGCGCGCGCCGCATCCCCGGTAACGGCTTCGATTCTGCGTAACCCGGCGCCGATGCTGGATTCGGAAACGATCTTAAAGAGACCGATTTCCCCGATATCGGCGACATGGGTGCCGCCGCACAGTTCTTTGCTCCAGCCGCCCACGTTGACGAAGCGAACGCGGCTGCCGTATTTTTCACCGAAAAGCGCCATGGCCCCCTCCGCTTTGGCGTCTTCAATATCCATTTCCTTTGTGCGGACATTGAGATTTTCCAAAATCTTGGCGTTGACCTTATTTTCAATGGCTTTGATTTCTTCCGGCGTGAGGGCAGAAAAATGATTGAAGTCAAAGCGCAGCCGGTCTTCATTGACAAAGGAGCCGGCCTGGTTGGCATGATCCCCCAATACCTCTTTCAGCGCTTTGTGCATCAGATGGGTCGCCGTATGGTTTCTCTGGGTCGCTTTGCGCAAGCCTTCGTTGACCTGAACTGAACCCTGGTCACCTTCGCTGATCGTGCCGCTTTCTATTTTAACTTTATGGAGATAGATGCCGTTGGGCAACTGGAAGGTGGTCAAAATCGCGGCCCGCGCGTCCCCGGCTAAAAATTCACCGCGGTCGCCGATCTGGCCGCCCATTTCGGCGTAACAGGGAGTTTTATCCAGAATCAGATAGCCTTCCGCTCCCTCGTTTAAGGCGTCGACCCGTTCATTTCCGCTGATTACCGCTTTTACCTGGGCAATATCGGACAAGGTGGTATAACCGGTAAATTCCGTGGCCGCCATATCCGGCAGCAAGGCGGAAAGGGCAATTTCCTGTTCGTTGAAGCCTTCGTTGCTTCTGGCGTTTCTCGCTCTTTGCCGCTGTTCGTCCATGGCCGCGGCAAACCCTTCCTTATCTACACTGAGGCCGCATTCGAGGGCGGCGTCTTCCGTAAGATCAAGGGGAAAACCGTAAGTATCGTAAAGCTGGAAGGCTTCCTTACCGTCGAGGACCGTTTTGCCCGCGGCTTTCGTTTGATCGATCTTTTCTTCTAAAATCTTCATCCCGTCAGCCAAAGTCATCTGAAAACGCTCTTCTTCATTGGCGATGACTTTGACGATAAAGTCCTGTTTTTCTCTGATTTCCGGGTACTGGCCACCCATGATATCGACAACGACGGGAACGACTTTGGCCAAAAAGACGCCTTCGACACCGAGAATTTTAATAAAGCGGGCTGCCCGGCGCAGAATGCGGCGGAGCACATAGCCTCTGCCGTCATTGGACGGCAGTATACCGTCGGCGATTAAGAAGGTACAGGAACGGGCATGGTCCGCCACGACCCGCATGGGAAAACCGCGTTCGTCGCCGTGGTAAGCTTGTCCTGTTTCCGCGGCGATAAAATCGATGATCCTTTTCAGTAAGTCCGTATCGTAATTGGAGGCGACGTTTTGGAGGATGGAAGCCACCCGTTCCAAGCCCATGCCCGTATCAATACAGGGGTGGGGTAGCGGCGTCAGCACGCCGTTTTCATCGCGGTTATACTGCATAAAAACGAGATTCCAAATTTCCAGCCAACGGTCGCAGTCGCACTTACCAATGGCGCAATCATCACCGCAGGCGAATTCTGCGCCCCGGTCATAGTGAATTTCACTACAGGGGCCGCAGGGGCCGGTATCGCCCATGGCCCAAAAGTTATCCTTTTCACCCAAACGGGAAATACGGTCTTCCGCTACACCCGTGATTTTCTGCCACAGTTCATGGGCTTCGTCGTCGTCTTGATAGACCGTGATATACAAATGCTCTTTATTAAGCTGTAAAACTTCCGTTAGAAATTCCCAGGCGTAGGCGATGGCGCCTTCTTTGAAATAGTCGCCGAAGGAAAAATTTCCCATCATTTCAAAAAATGTATGATGGCGGGCGGTTTTGCCCACCGTGTCGAGATCGTTATGCT
>CALFRX010000284.1 GCA_937919295.1 uncultured Peptococcaceae bacterium
TGGTGCAAAGCGATCCGATCAGAGGAAGGATGCTCATACAGAAAACAGGCGGCGCTTATATTGTGATCAATCCTCCGGCGTTGTCCCTGAATCAGCGGGAGCTGGACGAAGTTTATGAACTTCCTTACGAGTACGCTTATCCGGCCGTTTACGACGGTATGGGCGGCGTGAAGGCTCTGACGGAAGTGAAATTCTCCCTTACCCATAACAGAGGCTGCTTCGGCAACTGCAATTTTTGTTCCATCGCCCTTCACCAAGGGCGTTTTGTGGTGGGCAGAAGCCACGGTTCCGTATTGGCGGAGGCAAAAAGGATGACGGAGATGAAGGATTTCAAAGGATACCTCCACGATGTAGGCGGCGCCACCGCCAACTTTAGGGGACCTGCCTGCGCCAAACAGGAGAAGAGTGGTTTTTGTCCCCATAAGAAGTGCCTTTATCCCACGGTTTGTCCATCGATTAAGGCGGATCACAGCGATTATCTGAAACTTTTGAGGGCGCTCAGGGATTTGCCCATGGTAAAGAAGGTTTTCATTCGAAGCGGCATCCGTTATGACTATGTGCTGGCCGACAGAAAACAAGATTTCATCAATGAACTGGTTTCGCACCACGTCAGCGGACAGTTGCGGGTAGCGCCGGAACACGCATCCGCCGCTGTTTTAAAGTGTATGGGAAAACCGCCCATCGAAGCATACGAAAAGTTTTCCCGCGCCTTTTACAAAGCGACAAAACGGGCGGGGAAGGAACAGTATCTGCTGCCCTATCTGATCAGCTCTCATCCGGGCAGTACCTTAAAAGACGCCGTGGAATTGGCGCTCTGGCTGAAGAAAAATCACCTTCGCCCCGAACAGGTTCAGGACTTTTATCCCACACCGGCAACAGTTTCCACCTGCATGTACTATACGGGCCTCAATCCTTTCACCATGGAGCCGGTTTGGGTGCCTCGATCCCGGGAGGAAAAAGAGATGCAGCGGGCGCTGATGCAGTACTGGCGCCGGGAAAACGCGGCTCTCGTCAGAAAAGCACTGATCACCGCTGGCCGACAAGATCTGCTTCAGGGCAAAAACAGTCTGCTGCCCCAGGGGAAAAATCAAGGAAGAAAGCGGTTTTAGCTTGTGTTGATGGCTGTTCTATGATATAATTTCCAATATAAAGCAATACTAAAGGATAGAACCATGCAAAAACCACTGATCTTTCCGCTGTCCCTCATTTTGCTGCTGCTACTGACCACACCGCTTTTGGCGGTAACCACTGCCGCTTCCAGCGGCGCTTTGGTTTCTTTTGCGGAGGTTGTACGGCTGCCTGTTGTTTCCGGCCTGCTTTTCGCCATTGGCCTAAGCTTCATCCTGATTGAGCTCATGGTACCGGGATTCGGATTTTTCGGGATCGCTGGGCTAAGCGCCTTTTTTCTGTATTTCGCGGCCCACCTCCTGGCAAATAGTCACGGTTGGATTGCTCTAATCATCTTCGGTATCGGCATGCTTTTCATTATGCTGGAGGCTCTTGTCGTCACGGGCTTCGCGTTTTCAGGAATTTTCGGGATGCTGGCGGTGATGTCCAGCGTGATTATGCTGGCGCCAAGTTTGGCAGAGGGTGCCCTGACGGCCTCCATCGCTGTGGTTTTTACAATTTTGATTATGGTGGTGAGTATTCATTTTATGAAAAAAAGAAGTTTTATTCGTAAATTCGTTTTAAGTAACCGCACCGATAGCCAAAGTGGTTATACTTCTCCCAATATGGATAATGAAAAATATATTGGCAGGGAAGGCTACACTTTAACCCAGTTGCGCCCCGCCGGCGCCATGAAAATCGATGGCGGCCGCGTGGACGTTGTTTCCGAAGGCGATTTTGTGGATGCCGGGGTTAAAGTTCGTGTCATTGGTCTTGACGGCACCCGTATTATCGTACGGGAAGTCGAAGAAGCATAAGGAGGATTCATATGAGTGCATTTTTAAGTTTGCTGCCCATTATTCTGATTGTCATTGCGGTCATTTTATTGTTCACTTTCGTACCCGTTGGTCTTTGGATTTCCGCTTTGGCCGCCGGGGTTAAAGTAGGTATTTTCGATCTGATTGGGATGCGCTTACGCCGCGTTTCTCCGTCCCGTATCGTTAATCCGCTGATCAAAGCGTATAAAGCTGGACTTGATGTTACCGTTTCCAACCTGGAAGCCCATTACCTCGCCGGCGGTAATGTCGACCGCGTGGTGGATGCCCTGATCGCCTCGGAAAGAGCGAACATCCCTTTGATTTTTGAACGGGCCGCCGCCATTGATCTGGCCGGCAGAAATGTTTTGGAAGCCGTGCGCATGAGCGTTAACCCGAAAGTCATTGAAACGCCCATCGTGGCCGCCGTGGCCAAAAACGGCATTGAAGTCAAGGTAAAAGCCCGGGTTACCGTGCGCGCCAACATTGAACGCCTGGTGGGCGGCGCCGGTGAAGAAACAATCATCGCCCGTGTCGGGGAAGGGATTGTTACCACTGTCGGTTCTTCGGAAAGCCATAAAGATGTGCTGGAAAATCCCGATAAGATTTCCCGCACCGTTTTGAATAAGGGACTCGATGCCGGGAGCGCCTTTGAAATTTTGTCCATTGATATCGCCGATGTGGACGTCGGCCGTAACATCGGCGCCGAACTCCAAACGGATCAGGCGGAAGCCGATAAGCGTATTGCCCAGGCCAAAGCTGAAGAAAGACGCGCCATGGCCGTGGCCAAAGAACAGGAAATGAAGGCCACCGTTGTGGAAATGCGCGCCAAGGTTGTGGAAAACGAAGCGGAAGTCCCCGTTGCGATGGCCGACGCTTTCCGGAAAGGAAATCTCGGTGTTATGGATTATTACACCATGCAGAACGTGATTTCCGATACGAAAATGAGAGAAGGTATCGCCGGGGTAGACAAGAAAGAAGAATAAGCTATGTTTGATGTCAGCGTAATCACGTCGTATATCGACATCATCTTATCGTATATTTTTGATCATATCGGTATTGCCGTCGGGATCCTGATCGTCCTCTTGAGCATCAGATCCTCCCGGAAAAAGAAAAGGAGAGCCCAGGCCGAAAACAACGGTGAGACGCCAAAGGCAAAATCTCTTCGGGAGATCATGGCGGAAATGGAAACGGAACTCAACAAAGCCGATGACAATGATGAAGTTGATGTTGACATAGAGGAAGAGGCAAAGGAAGCAGAGCCCACGGCCCGTCCTTACGGGGAACAGGGGTCTATGGATTCCCCCTGGCAACAGAGGGAGACAACCTCAAAGCGTACCGATACGCCTTGGGCGAGCCAGGCCCCGGCGCCGGAAGGCCCCGGCGCGGAGCGGCTAAAACCCCCTGCTTTACCAGGTATTGCGGCTTCGGCCCCCTTTGGTGAAAATCCGCTGCCGAAAGGTATCCATATGCCCATCGAAGCGCCTCCGATGGAGGTACAAAGAGATGCGGAGGAATGCGGTGGCAACGGCTATTTCCGCAAAAAGAAGTTTAACCGCGGGGAATTGATCGACGCGGTGGTGATGGCGGAGATCTTAGCCAAGCCGAAAAGCTTGCGCAAGGCGGGGCAACGGTTGTAAGATTCTTAGGATATCGTGTAGAAGGGGCTTACACAAAATGACTTTTAACGTGAAAGTCATTTTGTGTAAGCCCCTTTTTGCTTTTTCCGTAACAAAGCAGGAAATTTCGATGTTTTCATTGGCATAAAAACAAAAATATGGTAAAATATTATAAATAAGGAGCCTGTCATGGTAAAGAGGTTAAAGGAAGAGAAAAGAAAATATTCATTTTTGCTGATCTCTGCGGTTGGCATTGTATTTTTTACGGCCATTTTCGCGATGTATCATTTCAGCGCGGTGGATAGCGCAACCTATTTTGCGGAAGACGACGCCGATTTGGCCCTCGTTTCCGTTTCTCCTTGGAATGAAGCGGGTGTTTCCGTAGGCAGTCAGATCATCATTGAGTGGAATCATGCGGTCAGCGCCGAAGCCGGCAATGCGGTGGAGATCACCCCCTCGTTGCGTGGCGACTGGAGCGCCGCGGGGAATCGGCTGATTTTCACGCCTCAGCAACTTGCCGCGGGGACCTATTATACAGTCTATCTGCCGCGGGGAACCTCTCTCAATAACCAAGGCGATATCCTTAGCGAGGAGCTTGCTTTTTCCTTTGAAACAGAAGATACGTCCCTTAGGATTCCCGATACGGAATCCTTCAGCGTCGGCGGCAATCAATATCACTTTTTCAGTGATGACCTGATCGCGATTCCCGTCTCCTGCATCGGTGAGGATGATTTCGACGTCGACGTCTCCGTCTACCGGGCGGAGAATACGAGAGGTTATATTGCCGCTTTCTCGAAACTTTTCACCTATCCCGCCTGGGCGCAGCTGACCGTTGAAAAATTCAAGGCGAGTCTCCGCGATTTTCAGCAGATTTCGGAATCGGCCATGACCGTACAGACGGAAAACGGTATCCCCTGTGTGGTTTTGGGTTCGCTGCCCAGCGGAGCCTATCTTGTGCGGATGACCGCTGCCAACAGCAGCTACGATTTGGCGGTGACCGTCGGCGATATCGATCAAACCGTTTTTTATGATGGGGAAAACCTGAATCTTTGGTGTCATCAAAAAGATGAACGTCTCGTTGAGGGAACCGTACAGGTGGCGGGAAAACGTTACGGTCTCGATGAAAATGGGTTTGTTTCCATCCCCTTTGACGTTTCTCCAAAGAATATTGCAGACGTTCCCTCGCAGCTGGGCATAACGATTTTTAGCGGCACGGAGGAGGCTGTCTATTTTGTCAAGGCCGAGGATCTGAAAAATTCCTATGAGTCGACGCTGATCGTGGATCAGACGACACTAAAAGCAGGGGATGATCTGACGGTTTCCGGTTGCATTGCTGTGCCCAACGGCGTCTTTGCCGATGGTGAGGTAACGCTGACGCTCACTTCCGCCAGCGGCGTTCTTGATACCGTGGAAACCCAGACAGAGAACGGCTGTTTTTCCTATACCTGGGAGGCACTGAGCCTCCCTGCCGGCGATTATCGGGCAAACTTGATTTATGACGGGGAAAACCAGGTTAGCGCCAGCTTTTTTAAAGAGAAGGACAAAGAAGAGCTATACCTTGTTGCCGAAAGCGATGTGGCCGCCGTGGAAAGCGGTGGCCGCGTAACGTATACGGTAACCGTTTTGGATCGATACGGTGAAAAAGTCGATAATGCTGTCGTCACCATGAACGGTGAAGAGAGCAAAAACGTCAGCAATGCCGGTAAGGCTCAGTTTACGGCGACTTATGAGATTGGCAAGGAATTGCCGCTGATACAGAAAAATGCCGTGTTTACTGTGACCTCGCCTTACGGGGAAGGGGAGGCCGTGACCGTGTCGGTGGCGGTGGTTTCCGGGCGCTCCTTCCTTGAATTGACAGAATCTTCAGGCACCGTGACTGCCCGGGTCTACCGTTATGAGGTTGACGACGGGGCACTGGAAAAAAAGAAGGTCGACGATAACCGGGTGACGATCACCGTTTACAAAAACGGTGAGAAGCTCACCGCTGCTGTATCCCCTGAAAAGGCAGCTTCTTTCGCTTATTCCTGGGACAGCGCTGCCGCCGGTTCTTATACGTTCACCGCCACAGCGGGGACCGCTTCCGCCTCCCTTGAACGGGAGGTTGCCGCAGCGGAAACCGATACCCTGCAACTCTTTTATGATGACGGCCTATTCCGCGGGGCAAAAGAAGGTGAAGCCGCCGTCGCGACTCTGGGTTACGCTGACGGCGCGTATACCTTCGGTACCGGTGAAACGCTGTCCATTGACGCGCCCTTAAGCCTGAATTCAAGTCATGGCAAGGACATCGTTGTAAACGCCATGATCGGCGGCGAACCACGGATCACGGTGGTTTCTTTGTACAAAGGCACATTGCCGCTTACTTCGGCAGGTGTTGCCGTTTACGGCGAGGGCCTCTACGAAATCCAGGGAGACGCTCCCGAAGAAAACAGCGTATTCTTCGGCAACCAGGCAGTTGAAGCCGCTTTTTCCGGGGAAAACCGCAACGGTGATTACTATATCAGAATTTGGAGTAAAGGGGTTAATGGCAATAGCGTCAGCCGCTATATTCCCGTAACCGTTGACGGCGTGACGCTGCTAAGCGCTTATGAACCGTGCTATGCCGTGGGAAAAGATGTTTCGCTGTCCTTCTATCTTGATACCGGGGAAAGCCTTGGTTATGAGCTGATCCTCAACGGTGATCTTTCCTTTACCGGGGAATGCGAAGATTCTTTCACCGTTGACACGGACATTAGGGAAGCCGGTGCTTACCGCGGTACCCTTCGGCTTACCGACGGCGGAAATAGCGTTGCCTCTCTCCCTGTGGACTTTCGGGTTTACGAAAAAGAGCCAACCTTTTATGAGGTAACTGAGGGTTATGATGCTGACGCGAAAATCGTCTTTATCGTGGCAGAAAGCGATGCTAAGGCGGTAAAAACCTTGTTCAGCCAGGCTTTAGAACCCGGTGATCAGATGCTTCAGCGCATGGGCAGAACGCTGTTTTTCAATGCATTGGGTGAAAACGCCTCTTATTTCGCCGGTGATATGGATGATAACCTGCTTTTGCTGCAAAACAGCGATGGTGGTTTTGGCCGTTACGAATCATCCGAGAGCGATTTGCTGCTTTCCGTTTTCGCCGCTGCCCAGGAACAGTTCAGCTATAATAAGGCGGCGTTGCAGCGCTATATCCTTTATCGTCTCGCCCATGCCGATAATCAGGAAACAGCGGCGCTGGCTTGCTGGGGGCTCAGTTGCTTTGGCGTGAATTGTGAAAAGAGCATGGCAGAATTGGTCGACGACAACGCCTTGACTCTGCGGGGCAAACTTTATCTGACCGAGGCTTATCTGGCAGCCGGTGATGAGGTTTATGGGGAAGCCCTCTACAAGCAGCTGAAAAGAAAGCTTGTGGAAACCGATGGCACCTACCGTTTTAATGACAGTAACGAGCAGTTTAATATCGCCAATACGGCGTTTATGTATCATATTGCCGTCACCATGGATAAAGAGGAGCGCAACGGACTACTCGCGTTTCTCCTTGATAAGGATATTCAATCCCAGACAGGACGCTATCTTTTGGAACTCGGCCTGCTAAATACGATGGACACCGATACCATTGCGGTGACTTCCGCCGTTACGGCGGAAAAAGGTGCGGCGCTGATTTCCCTGCTGCCCGCCGCCGCCGATGTTGCGGCGTTGAAGACGACTTATACGGTGGACGGCGAGGAGACGGACAGTCTTAGCGTCGGCGACGTCGCGGCGCTCAATATCAGCTGGGAAAGCGCGGAAAACAGCATCTTTCTTGTTTATATGATCCCCAATCAACAGGTGTCCTGGATTGAAAAAACCAATATGAACTGCCGTAAAGGCTATTGGCAGTGGATTACGGCGGAAAATTCGGCGTCAGTGACATTTCGGACGACTCAGCCGGGAAGTTTTGTCTCACCCACCGTCTATATCATCAATTTGACCACAGGTGAAATTGTGGGGAGTACGGCGGCAAGCGGCATCGAGGTGAAGCAATGAAAAAAACTTACAGAATATACATCTTCCTTGCTTTTGCTGCCTTTTGTTGGCTGACCGTTGCCGGTTGGGCCGTGTTTAGCGGCAGACCGGGTTCATCGGTAGATCCTGTCTACAGTGATGTTTTTTCGGCGCTGCAAACGAATCCCGACTACGTATACGACTATAGCGGTGAAATCCCCCCCATGGAATATCCGATTTTCGGCGCGATTTTGCCCACACCCGCCGTCAACAGCGGCGTTACGGCGGAAACGATGGCGCTGTTAGCGGAAAACTGGTCCACCAAATTGGTGCTGGTGGTCTCTTTTGCCGATGGTCTCAGTGATAAGGCCATTACCTCGAAAAAGGACTGGCAGACTCCTTTCGGCGTTATCCAGACCAATCACGATGCCGTGGATCACCTCTTGCGTTACGGCGCAAGCATCGACGACAAAAAGATGGCTCAAATGCAAGACTATTTTGAGCTTCTGCCTTATTTTGCCCGCTATTTTCCGGATAAAAAAATCGTACCCCTGGTCTTTGATACCGCCGCGGGGATCTCTTTTGTTAATGTTTTTTTGGATCAGCTGGCCGATTGCCGCGACGGTTATAAAGTGATATTTTTAACACGGGAACAGGCAGGGGAAGCTCTTCCGATCTGGGGAAGCGCCGCTCTTTACCGCTTCCGGCGATGCGCTGCTGTCCTATTTTGACGCGGCGGCAACAACGGAGTACGATAAAACTCTGCCTGCTGCGGCAAGCGCTTCTCTTGTGGCGATCAAGCACATCCTAACCTATGACGGTAACGACGCGGTTTACCTGCTTTCCGCCGCGTCAGATACAACGCCGGCCTTTGGTGAGCTTGGGATTCTTTACGGTAAAAGGGAATAAGGAGACAGTTTATGGAAAAATCATTCAAAACATTTTTAGCTGAAAATAAATTTATTCTGCATTGCGGGGCCACCGGTTCGGAACTGATCAAAAGGGGCGGCGCCACCCCGGGCGCCATCAACAACGCGCTCCTGCCCGATGCGGTTTTTGAGATTCAGAAGGGTTATGCCGACGCAGGGGCCAAAATCCTTTTGGCCAATACCTTTAGTCTCAATCCGCTCTATGCCGCCACCCATGTCAAAGGCTATGATTGGCAAGAGCTCAACCGTATCGGTGTTCAAATCACAAAAAAAGCGGCTGCGGGCCGCTGTTATGTGCTGGGAAATGTCGGCCCTGTGGGGGAACTTTTAGAGCCCTTTGGACCGCTGAAAGAGGAGGAAGTATATGAATCCATCCGTCAACAGGCCGTGATTTTATCGGAGGAGGGCGTCGACGGTTTTTCCATACAGACCTTCTACGATTTACGCGAATTAAAAGTGGCGGTA
>CALFRX010000285.1 GCA_937919295.1 uncultured Peptococcaceae bacterium
TTCACGCCTTTGGTACTTCGGACGAAAGTCCGCGGAAGAGTAGGTAGCCGCCGGGGTAAATTTTTAAAAAAGAGATTCTGATTTTCAGAATCTTTTTTGTTTTTGTCACTTCCTGTTATATATGATATTACGATATACCGATGATCAGCATAAAGAACGGAGGTAAATATGAAAGTACTGGTTTTTGCCGATTCCCACGGACAGCGTCAAATCATGGCGGAGATCGCCGGGCAGGAGCAGCCCTCTCTTATCCTCCACTTGGGGGATCACGAAGCCGACTGCCGGGATACTTTTGGCAGTGTCCGCGTGGTGAAGGTCCGGGGCAACTGTGATTACGGCTCCGGGGAGGAAACGAGCCGCCGCTTTGACCTGGGCGAGGCTAAAATATTCATGACCCACGGCCACCTCTACCGGGTTAAGTTCGAGCTGGATACCCTTACCAAAGTCGCCCTAAGTGAAGGTGCTAACGTGATCCTCTTCGGCCACACCCATCGCCCCTACCTGCAAAAGTATTCCGACTACACCATCATGAACCCCGGCACCCCGGATAAGACTTACGGTGTCATTGAAATAGAACGCGGTAAACTGAAAGATATCGCATTAAAAGAGACGAGTCTAAATTAAAAGCTCGTTTTTTTATTTGTCCTATTTTCACATCATTTTTAAACCGGCGGTGTGGCGTATCGTTGAATGGGGGAACCTGACTACCATCATTATGGGAGCTTTCCCCCACCAAAAGGGAAACGCGGAAATCGGGATCGTCTAAAGTTTACTATGAAGTATGTTGTCTTTTTTGTTGATAATTCTCATAACATCTTATATAATCGTAATAACGACAAAAAAAGGTCATAAAAGTCTGTTTGATGGGGGGCATGGATGTGTGGACTTGCAACCAATGTGGGCAGGAAAACGACGGTAAATTTTGCGTCAAGTGCGGAAAGCCCTTTACGGAACCGTTAGAGGCATCGCCGGAAGTAACGGTATTTGTCAACGCAAGCGATTCTCCGGGGCAAGCGCCGGTTAGACCGATGGCCCCGGCGCCAAAGAAGAAAAACAAGACGCCACTGTTGCTCGCGATTATTGTCGGCTCCGTTTTGCTCTTAGCAGCGATCATTACCGTCATTGCCGTTGTCGTCCATAAGGGAAACGACAACGATGTGCCGGAAAGCACCGGTGTTTATTACTATGTTTCCGGTGTTGCGGAGTATTCCATTCTCTATGAGCAAGCCAATGCCCACAGCACGGCTTTGGCGCGGCTCAGCAACGGGGACTCTGTGGAATACTTCTACGATGAAAATTCCAAGTTCGTTTATGTGATGGACATCAGAAGTCATCAGTATGGTTACATGCTTTCCGATGAATTGGTTGCCTCTGCCGCAAATGTCGTTTACCCGGAAGACGAGGGCAGCGATATAGAATCTTTGGGCGATTATTATGTGACGGGGACAAAAAGCAGCCTTTCTGTGCGGGAAGAACCGAGTTCAGACGCGAATGCCATCGTCAAGCTCTATAACGGGGAAGTCGTTTCTGTTTTGGAAACAACAAACGACAAGTACTGGTATGTTTATGATTACGGTTCCGGGGAAAGCGGCTATGTGTTGTGCAACTATCTTACCGAAAACTTCGCCGACGTGCAATACGGGGAATCCACGGACGACGAAGGCAACACGATGATGGTGATTGCCACCTATTACGTGACCGGCACCAAAAATTACCTGGCGATCCGTTCAGAACCCAGTTCCTCTTCGGCCGCGGAAATCGGCAAGACGTATAACGGCAATGCCGTAGGCGTCATTGAAAAAACCGACAGCACTTTTTGGTATGTTTATGACTATAGCAGCGGCCTTTACGGGTACGTCAAGTGTGCTTATCTGACCGGCGAATACCCCTACTACGACTATGACTACGACTATGACTACGACTACAATTACGATGATTACTATGACGAAGGTGATTACTACGACTACTACGGCGATTATTACGTCAGCGGCACCAGTAATTACCTGGCGATCCGTTCGGAACCCAGTTCCTCTTCGGCCGTGGAACTCGGCAAGACGTATAACGGCAATGCGGTGTTGGTAATTGAAAAGACCAACAGTACCTTTTGGTATGTCTACGATTATGATAGCGGCCTTTACGGTTATGTGAAGTGTGCTTATCTGGTGCAGTAAAAGAATCTGAAACAATGGAAGAACACGGGCGTTATCGTATGTTGCGCCGTGTTTTTTCATATCATAACAACGTAGCCGCCATGATTTTTTGATGTTATTGCATTTTTTCGCCGCCTCTTCTATAATATGATTAGAGAAGGAACGTCTCTATGAATCTGATGCGGTACGGACATCGCGCATCAAAAGAGTTGTTTGGGTCCTGCGCTTTTTGTGGTATGTCCTATGGGAAAAGGAAGCGGATTCGATCAGTGGGTTTATTTGCCGAATCCCTTGAGGGAAAAGAAAAATGGAACAGAATGAAAAACAAAACGAAATGAATGGGCAACCGGAATCGTCTTCTTTTCACGGCAAAGATGTGATTGCTCAGGTCAACTCGGCGGCGTCACTGTTTCGGAAAAACTGTGCGGAAGAGGATTGTTTTTCTCCTGCCCCGAAAGACAACGTTATCACAAAAACCCAAGATGATGACGCTCTTTTTCACGGAGAAGAAGAGGCATCTCTTACGGATGCGGAGAATAACGCAGACTTTATGCCCCAGGATATGAATGGGATCCCCATCATTCCTCTGCCGGTGAGAGAAAAGCCCAAGAAAGGCGATAAAAGAGGCTTGCTTTATGCGCTCCTGCCCATCGTTGCCATTTTAGTTTTGGCCGCGGGTATGACTTTGGCCGCAATAATCAGAGATCATCATCAAGAAGAGGAACCGCCGGAAAGCACCGGCATTTACTACTACGTTTCCGGCGTGGCAGAGTACGCCTCTCTTTATGAGGATAACAGCATCAAAAGCAGGGAGCTCGTACGGTTGGAAAACGGCGATCCCGTGGAGTTTTTATATGACGAAAATTATAAGTTTGTTTATGTCATAGATCATGGCAGCGGGCTTTACGGTTATATGCTTACAGATCAGCTTGTTGATGATATCAACGCCGTTGATTATGAGCAAAAAGCGAATGAATTTAATGAAGAGAAATCCCTCGGCTACTACTATGTAACGAAAACCAAAAACGGCCTGACCCTTTGGGAAAACCCCGATGGCGGCGGTGTTGCCAAGGCAAAACTAAAAAACGGTTACAAAGTTTCAATCTTGGAAGAGACGAACGATTCTTATTGGTACGTTTTTGATTATCATTCCGCGGAACGGGGCTATGTGAGAACATCCTATCTGACTGATGATAAAAACAAAGTGGTGGGAGTCAATAAAGAGCCAAAAGATAAGACCATTGTCGGCGATTACTATGTGAAGGGCGTCAATTCCTACCTTTCTCTGCGCAGCGAGCCTTCTTCCGGCGCGTCTCTGCGGGGGAAACTCTATAACGGAGATAAAGTCGGGTTGATTCAAAAGACCAACGGCTCTTTTTGGTATGTCTATTCCTATGGCCTTGATCAATACGGTTATGTGGCGGCTTCCTATCTGACAACGGAAGACCCCAAGGCCAAGGAAGAAGTAGCAAAGGAACAGGAAGCACCGGCGGAAAAGGAAGAACCAAAGGAAACGGAAAAGCCGGCCAGCGACCCGACGGTTTATACACCGTATACTGTTACGGAAACCGAAGAATACCTGCCTGTACGGCTGGAAGGGAATCTCTCTGCCGGGGAAGTCGGTCGTGTTTATAACGGTGATACCGTTAACGTCATCGATTCTTCCGGTGGTGCCTATTGGTATGTCTATGTTCCATCTTTGGGCCAATACGGTTACGTTTTAGGGCAGTATTTAACAAAATAAACAATTGAAATAGGGAGCAGGAATACGAATATGAAATTGGATTAGAAATAGGGAAGAAGCGGCGTGGACCGCTTCTTTTTTGTGTGTGCCTGTGGAGGGCGTGACATGTAACAGGTTCGAATCCTGTTCTCTCCGCCATCGATTTCAATCCACGCGCCCGTGAAGGGCGCGACTTTTTCTGCCGCCGGATTCCAGCGGTTCAAAACATAATTTCAATCCACGCGCCCGTGAAGGGCGCGACATGGGACGATCTTTCTCCCCTGCCTTAGTAGGCTATATTTGAATCTACGCGCCCGTGAAGGGCGCGACAAGACGCTAAGGCGAAAGCAACAGCAGCTGAAGTATTTCAATCCACGCGCCCGTGAAGGGCGCGACTTAACCCATACACAAAAAGTCCTGTAAGTAGCGTAATTTCAATCCACGCGCCCGTGAAGGGCGCGACAAAATCATATCGGCAATACAAATAGCCGTGAAAGAATTTCAATCCACGCGCCCGTGAAGGGCGCGACCACAAACGTACTGATGAAGATCGTCATTGTATTCGAATTTCAATCCACGCGCCCGTGAAGGGCGCGACCATAAACTACGTAACAGCAAGGAAGAAACTTATATCATTTCAATCCACGCGCCCGTGAAGGGCGCGACTTGTAAGCCCATTCATTGAAGCATATAGTTATAATATTTCAATCCACGCGCCCGTGAAGGGCGCGACCTTGTAACTTAGTCATAGCAAGAGATTTCTCGCGAATTTCAATCCACGCGCCCGTGAAGGGCGCGACCCTCGGCGCTTCATCCGCATCATTTATTGAGTATATTTCAATCCACGCGCCCGTGAAGGGCGCGACGAGGACGGAACGGGCAGCCGTCACCCATAGTTAGGAATTTCAATCCACGCGCCCGTGAAGGGCGCGACGTACTCAAATTCTAACGCGTGGAACAGCGCAAACCAGATTTCAATCCACGCGCCCGTGAAGGGCGCGACCCGATGCGTTTTCTGCCGATGCTCTTTCTTATGCCATT
>CALFRX010000286.1 GCA_937919295.1 uncultured Peptococcaceae bacterium
CGCAAACAGTCGCGGGGCAAGGGGTTCGCCGCGTATCAGACTTTGTCGACGGCCTAAAGCTAATTTCTGAAATCAGAAATTAGCTTTCATTTTGTTAGGGGTATTCATGGATAAACTTCCCTTTATCCGCTCTTACAGATCCACCTTCGGCAGTTTAGCCAAACTTTCCGCCAGTTCTTCAGCGGTGGGGAGGACATCGCTCATTTCACCGTTATGATACTTTTCATAAGCCACCATATCAAAGTAGCCGGTACCGGTAAGACCGAAAAGAATCGTTTTTTCTTCGCCACTTGCCTTGCATTGCAGCGCCTCATCAATGGCGGTACGGATGGCGTGAGCGCTTTCCGGCGCCGGCAGAATTCCTTCGGTGCGGGCAAACTGTTCCGCCGCGTCGAAAACCGCCGTCTGCTCCACCGATGTGGCTTCCATAAAACCGTCGGCGTAAAGCTGGGAAAGAATGGAGCTCATGCCATGGTAGCGCAAACCCCCGGCGTGATTGGCAGAGGGGATAAAGTCGCTGCCCAAGGTATACATCTTAGCCAGAGGCGTTACCATACCGGTGTCGCAGAAGTCATAGGCGTATTTACCCCGGGTGAAACTGGGACAGGAAGCCGGTTCCACGGCAATGATACGGTAATCTTTTTCGCCACGGAGTTTTTCGCCCATAAAGGGAGCGATCAAACCACCGAGATTAGAGCCGCCGCCGGCGCAGCCGATGATGATATCGGGAGTGATGCCGTATTTTTCCAGGGCCTTCTTGGCTTCCAAGCCGATGATCGACTGGTGCAGCAGCACCTGGTTGAGCACGCTGCCCAAGACGTAACGGTAACCTTCGCTGGTCACGGCCATTTCCACGGCTTCGGAAATGGCGCAGCCCAGGGAACCAGTGGTACCGGGATGATCCGCTAAGATCTTGCGGCCGATCTGGGTCGTATCCGAGGGAGAGGGAGTAACGGAAGCGCCGTAGGTGCGCATGACCTCTCTACGGAAGGGTTTCTGTTCATAAGAAACCTTGACCATATAGACTTTGCAGTCAAGGTCAAAATAAGCGCAGGCCATGGAGAGAGCAGTTCCCCACTGCCCGGCTCCGGTTTCGGTGGTGACGCCTTTCAGCCCCTGCTTCTTGGCATAATACGCCTGGGCCAGGGCGGAATTGAGCTTGTGGCTGCCGCTGGTATTGTTGCCTTCGAATTTATAGTAGATCTTCGCCGGGGTGTCGAGAGCCTTTTCCAGATGATAAGCGCGCATCACCGGCGAGGGACGAAACGTCTTGTAATAGGCAATGATCTCTTCGGGAATATTAAAATAGGCGGTATCGTTGTCAAGTTCCTGGGCCACAAGATCCTCACAGAAAACAGGGTAAAGTTCTTCCGCTTTCATCGGTTTGAGAGTACCGGGATTCAAAAGGGGCGCCGGTTTTGTTTTCATATCCGCCCGGACATTATACCATGCCCTGGGCATCTCACATTCTTCAAGATAGATTTTGTAGGGAATTGTCTTTTCGTTCATTGCTTTTTACTCCTTTTCGCGTTTTCTGCGCGGGACAGGATAAAAAAATACCCTCATCCCAAAATACTTCGATTCCTGGGACAAGAGTTCTACTCCTGCGGTGCCACCCGGCTTGACGCAATATCTGCGCCCACTCATGCGTACCATCATACGCGGACCTTTTTTAACGAAGGGTTTACTCCGTCTTCCCTACTCCTTTGCAAATAGAAAGTTTCGGTTTGCCCTCAAAAGTCCATTCCCTTGTGATTTCCGTACCGCATTCCCAGCATCCGCGGCTCTCTGAAACGAAAGTTTCCCAAAGTACTTACTCTTTCTCAACGGTTTATGGAGTGATCATATCATGGCGGAAGAATGTTGTCAAGAAAAAAATAAAATTATTTTCAATTTAACTTGAGGGCTATGTTTATTTTTGTTATAGTTAAGGAAGAAAGGAGTGGTAACATGCGCTACCTAAAACGGAAAAGAATGGAAAACGCTGGCAAGCCCCGTGGCTTTTGGGGCAGAAAGACTATGCGGGACATGAATAAAAGCCACAGCGACCTCACCGATTGGGGGCTGTCCTTTCTAAACTTCGCGGAAGACGACATGATTCTCGACATTGGCTGCGGCGGCGGCAGAACGGTGCACAAACTCACCGGGTGCACCAAAGGCAGGATCTATGGCATCGATCACGCACCGACAGCGGTCACAAAATCACTGTGCGTCAATAAAAAAGCGGTGGATAAGGGCCAGGTCGGCATCGTGGAAGCCACCGTTTCCGCACTACCCTTCGGGGCGGATACCTTCACCAAAGTAACTGCCATCGAAACCGTTTATTTTTGGCCGGATCTCGTGAACGATCTCAAAGAAGTGCGGCGGGTGATGAAAAAGGACGGCCAATTATTAATCACCACCGAAGATCGGGCCGATTCCAGCAAAGCCAAAGCCTACGTGGAAATGCAGCGCCAAAGCGGCTTTTTCATTCCCTCCGCCGCCTCATTGGCCCGGGCGCTGAAAGCCGCCGGCTTTCACCATATTGAGGCAAATATTCGCGGCGAGTGGCTTTCCCTCACCGCAGAAAAATAGGTTTCCAAAACTCTTTCTGTAAAACAGCCGTACCGCCGAGGTTTTAAAAACTTCGGCGGTACGTCTTTTGGTTTTCCTTCCATCCTCTAGCAGGCAACAGCCAAACTTTTGCTTACAGGATCATTCGTGATCGCGGTATTTCACTCTGACGTGGGAAGCATCGCAAAAGGGCATGTTTTTCGATTTTCCGCAGCGGCAGAGCACCACGCGATTGCGCGTCTCGTACATCGTGCCGTCAGCGGATTCGATGGCAATGCCTCCCTGCACAAAAATGCCGGAGCTGACCCTTTGTTCCGCATCCTGGAGCAGATCAATGGCCGGTTCATAGTGGGGTTCGTGCTCCTTACCGTCTTTATCCACGGCGGTAAGGCGGCCGGTGGGGCAATCATTGGCGCCTTGTATCACCTCGGCGCAAATTTCCGCGGTCTTTGATTTATGGGTCAAATCCCAGACATTGCTGTTTTTACGGTGGCAGAAACGGGCAAAGGCACAGCGGTTGTCGTCAAGGAGGTCGATGCCGAAACCGTAAACCGTATCGGCCCGGTCGTGATACGGTCTTTGCGAAGCCTTTTCTTCACCCTGAAAACCAATGGCCTGATGTTCCCCGTCACAAAAAGGCGGGGTTTTTGTTTTTCCGCAGCGACAAAGTGTGTACGTTTCCCTTTGGGGCAGCTCGCGGCCTTTGACATATTCGTATTCACGGCCTTTCGGCGTAATGATTTTCTCGCCCAGGGGAACGCCCCCGGAAACGATATACGGCCCGTTTTTCGCGATCTTGATTTTATACTTGTCCTTTGTCTTTGCCAAGCCAAAACCTCCTTTGCGGTTTTACAACTTCATTGCCGATCGCTTCTTCTTTTGATAACCTTATCGTAGCCCGTTTTCCCCTATTTGTAAAGTAGGAGTTTGCCAAAAAGTGAAAATTAAAATTCCCCTTGCCGAAGACAAGGGGAATCCAGACTGTAGACAAAATGCGCGTCAGCGGATTTTGGGCTACAGGATGATAGGC
>CALFRX010000287.1 GCA_937919295.1 uncultured Peptococcaceae bacterium
ACCACCGTGGGTTCGAAAAGCAGCGCTCCGCCAACGGCAAGAATGGCGGTGATCACGATCTGGGTCACGGTGATGGTTAGCGGCGACATATAAGCCAGTCCGTCCTCGGCCCAGACGAGGGAGCCGGCCATGCAGAGGGAGCAGAGAATGGCCAGAGCTTCGCCCCAGCCGAAATGGAAGCCGTTGCCGCTGCTGCAGAGTAAATAAAGACCGACAATGGCAAAGAGCTGCGCTGGAAGTATCGCAATGCTGTAACGGCGGCGAAGAATGAAGAGGGCGAGGAGCGGTGTGAAGATCACGGAAAGCGACATTAAAAAGCCGACGATGGTGACGTCGGTATATTTTAAGGCCAGGTTCGACGTAATATAAGCCAAAGCCATGCTGATGGAGGCCGGTAGCCAGTTTGTGGGACGTGTATTCTTTAATTCCTGCCAAGTGGACTTCCCGGCGATAAGGAGCAAGATCCCGGCGGCAATGACAAAACGAATGGCCATGCACCAAAAGGGCGTGACGCTTTCGTAGGCGATTTTCGTCATGGGATTGCCGATCCCGAAGATCAGACCTTGTAAGATGATGAGAAAAATATAGAGGACTTGTTTGTTTTGCAGCATAAAACGTTTCTCCGGAAGTGAAATCAAAAAACGATATCCGCGAAGGGATATCGTTTTAGGCTGACGATCAAACGCATATCGCGGTATTTTCGTGAGAGGGCAGTCTCTTGCGTACTTCTTTGTACCATGGCGAGGCTGGCCTTCTGTCTGCGCTTTGCGCGTTACGGTGACTCAACGCTCTGTCATATGGTCAATGAATCCGGTTTGCGCCGATTTTTTTGACCCGTTAAACAATATCCGCAATGGGATATTGTTTTTTTGCTTTCTCTTAGCGGTAGAAGATCAATCACAATAGTGTTTTTTAACCACATTGAATAACTCTTTGATGCGGTCGTCGGCCAAAGAATAGGTGACGTATTGGCCGGATTTTTTATGGGAAATAATACCCGCGACCTTTAAGGCATGGAGATGCTGGGAAAGAGCGGCTCGGGTGATCTGAGGAAACATTTGGGCGAACTCACTGACGCCGATGGGGCGTTCCAACAGGGCGCAAAGAATCAACAGTCGGTATCGGTTGGACAAGAGTCCGAATAAATCCGCAACTTTTTGAGCTTTTTCTTCCATATTATTACCCCCGCGAGATATTTTATTCGTATCTAATTGTGTTTTTTATTCCTATTGCGATAGTATACCATAAAAAAGCGGGGATTGGTATCTCTTTCCTGAAAAATTTTCCAAATGAACACCATCGTTTATTAGCGAAAGATTTGATTCTTGCCGGATTTTCCGGAAAATACGCCCTTAATGGCGGTTGCCGCTGCTTTCCGTGGATGTCAAATCTACGATGCCTTTACGGAGATTGACGATGAAATCCTGCACGTTTGTGATGACGCCCCGGGCGGCGAGACTGCCCCTGTCGCTTAGTTTGTTGACGGCGAATTCGGAAATATCCACAATATAGAAATAAACGGGACGAATCGTATGATCTTCCAGCACACGAAAAGACGGCGTCATATTCCCGGTGGCAATGGCATGGAGCGTCGTGGCCAGGCAGATCACCGTCGTGGCTTTTTTTACTGCGGCGCGCATACAATCCTGGGCTTTGTAGACATCGGCGTAAACGCCGGGCAGAGGACCGTCGTCCCGGATGGAACCGGCCAAAATGAACGGAATGTTTTTTTCGACGCAGGCGC
>CALFRX010000288.1 GCA_937919295.1 uncultured Peptococcaceae bacterium
GCTCTTCCGATCTCACGCCTACAGACCATTACAGAGCTGGGGCAAATGACACTGCCGGAATTTAAAAGCGATATTCATGTGATCAGCATCATCGGCCAGATCGAAGGCCACATGATCATGGCCCCGCAGAATAAAACGACAAAATACGAGCATATTCTGCCTCAGCTCATTGGCGCGGAACAATCCGACGACATCAAAGGCGTGCTTTTTCTATTAAACACCGTTGGCGGCGACGTGGAAGCCGGTTTGGCCATTGCGGAAATGATCTCTACCATGAGAAAACCTACGGTCTCCCTGGTTTTGGGAGGCGGTCACAGCATCGGCGTTCCGATCGCCGTATCGGCCCAGTACAGCTTTATCGCCCCCACCGCCACCATGACGCTGCATCCCATCCGCTTGACGGGCCTCGTCATCGGCGTGCAGCAGAGCTTTAATTACTTTCAAAAGATGCAGGATCGGGTCGTGAATTTCATCGTCAGTAATTCACATATCAACGAAGCAAAGCTCAGGGAACTGATGATGGAAACGGGAGAGCTGGCCCAGGATATTGGCACCATCGTCATCGGCAAAGATGCCGTACAATACGGCCTCATGGACGGTGTCGGCGGTGTCGGCGACGCCATTGCCAAACTAAGAGAAATGATCAAAGGAACGGAACAGAAGAAAGAGGTGATGAACTGATGATCTGGACCATTATGCCGGAAGACGTGATTATGGAAGGAAGCGATCAGATCAAAGCGTCCCAGGAATATACCTACCGGCAGCGACGCATTTTAGGCTATCCTGTGGAAGACGGCCGTGTCTGTATCGTGCAGATCGTTAGCTCCGATCCCAAAGACTATCTCGATCCCCGTTTTCAACCGGGAACTCTCGTCGATTGCAGAAAGTGGTAAAAATCCAAAATATCCTGGTAATCTGTCCTTCTTTGTGCTATAATGTCATAATATGAAATCGCATAAAGACGCGCTTCGCGCATATATTTCATTATTGCCGCTGATCAAGGAGGACCTTCCATCATGAATTGGTTTGAAGGTATATTTCTTGGGCTCATCCAGGGCCTTACTGAATTTCTACCCGTATCCAGCTCCGGCCATCTGACCATTTTCAGCTACTTTTTAAACGCCAAAGAGGCGGGGCTGACTTTCGATATTCTGCTTCATTTCGCGACTCTGCTCTCGGTCATCATCTGTTACCGGAAAGATCTTTGGCAGCTGATCCGCCATCCTTTCCAAAGATACGTACTTTTGATCACCATTGCCTCCGTCCCCGCGGGGATCGCCGGCGTTGTTTTCGGCGATCTCTTTGCCTCCCTCTTCGGAAATATCTGGGTACCGGCCATCGCCCTGCTCTTCACGGCCTCGCTGCTGTTCATTGCCGACCGTTTCCACGGCGAACTCCAGGGCAAAGATATGACCTGGTGGATGGCGTTGTTAATCGGCGTGATGCAGATGATCGCCATCTGCCCCGGGATTTCCCGTTCCGGCGCCACGATTTTCATGGCTTTATTGATCGGCATTTCTCGGACAGAAGCAGCAAAATTCTCTTTCATTATGTCCATTCCCGTGATTCTCGGTTCTTTCCTTTTGGAAACCGTATCCGTTATAAAAGATACGGGAACCTTCGCCATTGAGCCGGTTTTCCTGGTGGCCGCCGCCGTGGCCGCTGTCTCCGGCGTCCTTGCCATCAAGCTCTTGGTCAATCTTTTAAACAAAGGAAGGCTACGTTATTTCGCTTACTACTGCACAATTTTCGCGATGACGACCATCCTATTCCTCTCTTTGGGCATGTGACAAAATAACTTTAAAAAAACGAGGGTATCCCAAAACGGTAAGCTCCTAAACTTATCGCCGGGATACCCTCTTTGCTTTTTCGTTATGCTATGCTTCCGTTTTCGTTTCCGTTTCCCGATCGGCAATCATTTCTCTGATCATGCGCTGGGCGATTTCCTGAAACAGCCAGGAATAACCGCAGACGTTCATCAGGGTAAGAAAAAATTCCTGCCTGTTTTCGGGATCCGCCGCCGGACCGGAGAATTTATTTTGCAGCAAGGTAAAAACTTCGCCGATATCCCCTTCGGCCATCTCAAGAAAGCGGGCGTAGACCTTTTCCAGCGGTTGGGTTTCGCTCCCCTCGGCATAAAAATTACTCAAAGCTTCCTTGATTTCCACCATGGAAAGAGTGCTTTTCATCAGAAAAACCATGTAAATCTGGAGAATCTGTTCCTTCGTATACTTCTTGCCCTTGACCGGCGTGATGATCTTTTCTTTGCTGTAATTATTCACCATCGTCTTGGTCAAAGGCGCTTTCTTCACGGACTTACTGTTGATCAGCGTCAAAAGCTGATCCATGTAAAGATCAATATTGGGAATCTCCGCCACGGAAAGCAATTTTTCCGCTTTGAAGGTTTCCTGCATTTCCTCAAAAATATTTCTTTTCATATCTCATCATCCCCTTTATTATGTTATATCATATTGGATACTATATGACAAGATTTAAATGACTCATTTTTATGATCAAGACAAGAAACAGAGTGATGCATGATATGGCAGACTTCATGACTCATGCTCTTTCCGAATTCAGGTAAATGAAAATATTTTCTAACAAATGGTTGTTTTACTTGACAAAAAAATATATAATGTAATTATATATATGACCTCTTACTTGTCAGCTAAAAAAACAAGTATTCATGACCTCAAAGATCATTTATAAGGTACAACATATATGTGTACAATTGAGCAGGATGATAAAAATGGTATTTGGGATATATATCATTAATTCTTAAATTAGTAATTGATAGCTTACCAAAATTCATCAAGGAGATTGGAGGTTCACCATGAGAAAAAAGGGAAGAATAGCAATCACTATCTGTTGCATTATGTTCGCACTGGGGTTACTCACATACTTTCTCGTGCCAAAAGGGACCGTTACCACTTCCTCGGCATTATATCCGTACTATACAAGAGCGGAGCTGACCGATATCAGTGATTTGATCGTGGAAGTAAAAGTTGAAAAAATAGCAGACAGTTTCTATGCCAATCCCGATTTTAAATTGGGAGAAGAAATTTCCAATGTGATCGTCACCGATACATCGGCAAGAATCGAAACCGTATACAAGGGAGATGCCTCCTCCGGCGATTTGATCACGATCAGAAAGGAAGGCGGAAGAGTCGGAAATGAGGAATACATCAGTGAAGAGGTGCCAAACTTTCAGGTAGGCGACCGGATGATCATCTTCTTATCTTTCCCCCGGGGCGGAGAAAAGAGTGAAATCGTCAGCTATGACTATTATGGGTTCCATCCCATTCAGGGCGTATATTTTCCCATTGACGGCGCAGAGGGCGGCGAAACCTTCAAAGCTTACGGCACTGATGAAACCCTGAACTCCTCCACACTGCAGGAGGAAATCGACGCCCTGCTGAATACGGAAAAATCGGAAAAATCAGAAAAAACGGAAGAAACCGAAGAATAATCAATCTATAAAAATCCAAAGGAGTATTCGTGTTGTGATGTAACACGAATACTCCTTTTGTCATTTCAAATCAATCAAATCAATCAAATCAGTCAAAATACTTCACGCCGGAGATGAAAATCTTCTGATCAAAATCGCCGGGGATATTTTTATAAAGCCCCGGGCGGTAGCGTTCCGAGTGTCCCATCTTGCCTAAAATCAGCCCTGTTTTGTCGGTGATCCCCTCGATGGCCATGACGGAGCCATTGGGGTTATCCGGAGCGATCATCGTCGCCTTACCCTTTCCGTTTACGTACTGGGTGGCGATCTGACCGTTAGCGATCAGCTCGCCGATGATCCCCATGGGTGAAGCGAAACGGCCCTCGCCGTGGGATACCGGCACCGTATAGATTTTATTCAGCTCCCCTTGGCTGAACCAAGGAGAAAGCTTGGAGATCAGCTTCGTCCGCACCATGGTGGAAACGTGGCGGCCGATGTGATTAAAAGTCAAGGTGGCGTCGTCTACCGTCAATTCCCGGATTTCGCCGTGGGGCAGCAGACCCAATTTCACCAGTGCCTGAAAACCGTTACAGATACCCAAAATCAGGTTTTTCTTTTCCAAATGCGCCGCTACCGCTTCTTTGAGATAAGGATCGCGGAATAGGGCCGTGATGAATTTTGCCGAACCCTCCGGTTCGTCCCCGGCACTGAAGCCGCCGGGGAGCATCAAAATCTGACTTTTTTCAAGGGCTGCCGTCAGCTCCCCAACGGAATCTTTGAGCTCTTCCGGTGTCTGATTCCGAATCACCAGCACATTGCTTTTGGCTCCCGCCAAAGAAAAAGCGTCGGCGCTGTCGTATTCGCAGTTGGTGCCGGGAAAGACGGGAATCAAGACGGTGGGTTTGGCTTTTTCAGCGCTGTGCAGATAAAGCTGTTTATCCCAGGTGGGACAGAGCGCGCCGTCATTTTCGGAAGTTAAAAACGGCGGATAGATATCGTTCAGGGTTGTCAGATATGTTTCTACGAGATCAATCAGGGGGATTTCTTCCTCTTTATAACGGATAACCCGCTCCTCGATGGTTTTCCCCACAGGGATCAACAGGTACTCCCCGGGCTCCACATCGTCGGTGACTTCCAACAGCAGCGAACCGTAGCCTGGGGAAAGCAGATCAATTCGGTCCATGGGGTTTAAATCAACACCGACAGCGTTGCCGAGGGTGCAGTGAATCAGCGCTTCGGCGATGCCGCCTTCTTTCAAACTGACGGCAGAGAGAATCTGACCCTGCTCATTCATCTTGAGCACTTTCTCATAGATCTCTTTCTGCCGGTTAAAATCGGGTACGAGGTTTTCATCATGCTTACTTAAAAGCAGCATAAGGCGGTGGTTCGGCCCTTTAAATTCAGGGCTCAGCACCTTTTGGTCGCCGCAGATATCCACGGCGAAGGACAATAGGCAAGGTGGGACGTTAAGCTCCTTAAAGGAGCCGGACATGCTGTCCTTGCCGCCGATGGCCGGGATGGCGAGAGCCTGTTCCGCCGTGAAAGCGCCCAACAGCGCCGCAAGGGGTTTGCCCCAGCGCCGGGGATCTTTTTTCAACTTTTCAAAATATTCCTGCAAGGTCAAACGGGCTGTTT
>CALFRX010000289.1 GCA_937919295.1 uncultured Peptococcaceae bacterium
TTTCATGATCTAACGGCGCTGCGCAAAGCGGTAACAGCCCATACCTGCGGTGTGATGCTGGAGCCGGTTCAGGCCGAAGGCGGCGTTTACCCGGCGGGGGAAGACTACCTGAAACAAGTAGCGTCTTTCTGCAAAGAAAACGGCCTGCTGCTGATCATGGATGAAATCCAGTGCGGCATGGGCCGCTGCGGCACGATGTTCGCCTTTGAGCAATACGGCGTCAAGCCGGATATCGTCACTGTGGCCAAGGCCTTAGGCGGCGGTTTACCCATGGGCGCCGTTCTCGCCAAAGAAGAAATCGCCAAAAGCTTCGGTCACGGTACCCACGGCACGACCTTTGGGGCGAATCCCGTTGCGGCGGCGGCAGCGGCGGCGGTGTTTGCTGTTATCGAAAAGGAAGACCTGCTTCCCCACGTGAAAGCCCTGGGCGCTTACTTTAAAGAGCGGCTAAAAGAATTGCAGGCGGCATTTCCCGCTCTCGTTACCGATGTCCGCGGCAAGGGGCTGCTCTTAGGTCTGGAAACCCCGGGGAACGCCAGGGCGGTGGTGGACGAATGCCTGAAAAACGGCGTACTCCTGCTTTTGGCCGGTGCTGATGTGGTGCGGTTTTTGCCGCCCTTTCTGATCACGGAAAACGAGGTGGATACGGTAATCGGCGCCGTAAAAAAAGCCTTAGAACGGCTTTGATCACAAAGATCATTCATTATATTGATATCATAATACCCTTTGAAGGAGGAAACGGAAATGGCGGAAAAAGTTGTATTGGCATACTCCGGCGGTTTGGATACCACCGCGATCATTCCCTGGTTGAAAGAGAATTACGGTTACGATGTTGTTTGTGCCTGCATTGATGTGGGGCAGGAAAGTGAATTGGACGGTTTGGCGGAAAGAGCCAAAGAATCCGGGGCGGAAAAGCTCTATATTTTAGATGTGGTCGACGAATTTGTCGATGAATATATCATGCCCTGTGTCCAGGCGAACGCGGTCTACGAAAACAAGTATCTCCTCGGCACTTCCATGGCGCGGCCCTTGATTGCCAAAAAATTAGTGGAAGTGGCCAGAAAGGAAAAGGCGGTTGCCATCTGCCACGGCGCCACCGGCAAGGGCAACGATCAAATTCGCTTTGAGCTGGGCATCAAAGCCCTGGCTCCCGATTTGAAAATCATCGCCGCCTGGCGGGACGATAAATGGACGCTGGATTCACGGGAAGCGGAAGCCGAATATTGTAAGAAACACGGCATCGACCTGCCTTTTTCTGTAGACAGCAGCTACAGCCGGGACCGCAACCTGTGGCATATCAGCCATGAAGGTTTGGAATTGGAAGATCCCGCTGTGGCCCCGGATTACGATCATCTCCTCGTTTTAAGCGTGCCACCGCAAAAAGCGCCGGACGAGGCGGAAGAGGTGACGCTGTCCTTTGAAAAAGGCGTTCCTGTGGCCATCAACGGCCAAAAGATGAAGTCCTCGGCTATCATCAAAGAGTTGAATAAGCTCGGCGGCAAACACGCCATCGGTATCTGCGATATCGTGGAAAACCGCGTCGTCGGTATGAAATCCCGGGGAATCTACGAAACCCCCGGTGGCACCATCCTGATGGAGGCCCATATGCAGCTGGAAGAAATGATCTTAGACCGGGCGACCATGAAGATGAAAAAGGACATCGCCAATCAATTGGCGGACGTGGTCTATGAAGGAACCTGGTTTACGCCTTTAAGAGAAGCGCTCCAGGCCTTTGTGGAATCAACCCAGCAGTATGTGACTGGCGAAGCGAAATTCCTGCTCTACAAAGGGAATATCATCAAAGCCGGTACCACGTCTCCTTATTCCCTCTACAACGCTTCTCTTGCCAGCTTTGAAACGGGGGATCTCTACGATCATAAAGATGCCGAAGGGTTCATTACCTTATTTGGCCTGCCTTTAAAAGTTCGCGCCTTAAAAATGCAAGAAGCGGAAAAACAAGAGTAAAAACAGCAAAAAATAAAATTACGGATGTCTTTAAAGCCGCAAAAGGCTGAGGGGACATCCGTTTTTTGCGGAAAAAACCTGTTGCGACAAGGGGAATTTTTGACGATCCTGTGTAAAAGATATGGAAAAGTTGACAGTAAACAGGTATTTTAATATAATAAAAGCAGACACAAAGGGCTTTGATGAAGAAATAGCATCAGCGATCATAAAACGGAAAGTGAGAAATAATATGAAACGGCAATCCCTGCTATTCACAGTATTATGGACGATACTCCTGCTTTTCGGTGTTTCCGCCACGGCCTTCGCCGGTCAAGAGGGGCAGGAGAATACGGCAGAGGCTTTGCGGTGGTAGCCACCGAAGTCCGAAAGCTAGCCGAAGAATCATCCCATGCTGCAGGAGACATTACCAAACTGGTCAAG
>CALFRX010000290.1 GCA_937919295.1 uncultured Peptococcaceae bacterium
TATTTATTGCAAGCATAGGTTTCTCAATCGTTGCCTTTGTTTTATTTATCCTTGGCGCATATTCAAATGCTATCACATCGAACCTACATTTAGGTTACATAGAAGCGGATGAAAGTATGGGATGTCTCGCTGGGGCAATGATGTTAAATTTTGGCTCATTCCTCTTTTTTATTTCCTATTTGATCAATTTCCTGATTCGCTTGGTACGCCGCAGGAAACAGAAAAGCCGTATGATGGCCGGATAAAAGTTGCGAAATAGAAAAGAAATTCTCATAAAACGTATCTTAGTCCGTTTGGCATAAAACGGTGTTGTTTTCATTCGTATCATAAAATCCGAAAATCCGAAGAGTTTTGCTCTTCGGATTTTATGATACGCTCATTCTAATGTTTTTCAGTGGACGCGCGGCGGCAGTTTGCCGGTTTCTTGGTAAGCGCGCCAAAGTTTTTGGTTCTGATAGATGCCGTAAATCGCGAGAATTCCGGCGCAGAGCCAAACCACCGTCAGTTGATGGGCTATGACGAGGCTATAAATCGTGAAAAGCGCGGCGATGGCGGTGATCACCACCGCGCAGAAGAGGCTCTTTTTGATGTGGAAACCCGCGGTTAAAATGGCCAGCAAGACGCTGACGGCAAGCAAAATGATGTCGGTCACCCGGGCTTTTCCCAATACCAGTACGCCAATGGAAACATAGAGGGATAGCGCGATATAGAAGTAAGATAAGATGGCGCCCGCGTGGAGGGAAAGTTTCACGGAATAAGGTACGTAATGCCTGTTGAATTCCTTTTTGCTAAGAACAGCCTCTTGCTCTTTGGCGAAGGCGTTTTCTCCGCTTTCGTCTTCTTTTATTTTCGGCATTGGTTCGCCGCAGGCAGTGCAATATTCGATGCCGCTGGGAACGTCGTAACCGCAGTGTTTGCAGATCATGGTGGTGAACCGTCCTTTAGAATTTTCTGCCGATGGCCTTTGCCTGGCCAATGAGGGTTTCATTGTTCCAGACCGGGATCGTCAGGGTAGAAGCGGAGGCAAAATAAGTTTCCAGGTGGGCGCCGATGTAATCACAAACGCATTGCATCGTGTTTTTCACCAGGCGGTAACCCTCGTTGCCGGTTTCCGATTGGCCTGCCATGACGAGATGGATTGTTTTGCCATGGAAAAAGGAAAAGGGGATGCCGTAAAACCGATCGATGCAGCCTTTTAAGGTCGCGCTGATGTTCCACCAATAGAGGGGCGAGGCCATGAAGATGTAATCGGCTTCGGCAATGGCCCTGGCGATGGTGGGCATATCGTCCTTTTGAAAACAGCCTTCGCTGCCCGGTTGGTGGCAGACGCCGCAGTTGATGCAGGTGCCGATGGTCATTTCCGTCAAATCGTATTTTAAAATTTGGTGACCGCCGACGCTGTTGATTTCATCGAGAATGACGTCGAGGAGATAGTTGGAATTGCTGCGGGGTTTGTGGGGGCTGGCATATAATGCTAAAATTTTCATTTTATGGTTCCTTCTTCCTGTTTTGGACTGCCGGTTAAGAGAACTTACGGTAGATTTGATGCGTAATATTTTTCAAAAGACCTTTATAGAAAGGATATAGTGATTGCAAGGAAAAGTCAAGGGGTTCGGCATGATGCAAATCAGTCCTTCATGAGCCTTATATATTAAGGTAATGTGACGGTTTCATAAGATATGCAAATGCCGATTGCTCCTTTCTCGAAAAATGTCGATCAGTATGAATGTTTTGTGAATAAAAAATGATTTTTACACTCGTAATGAGTATTCTTTGCATAAAATTGGGGAAATTTTCCCGGAAAGGATCAATTTGGACGTGCAATTTTTTAAAAGTATGATATAATGTCAATGTGTTGCTATAAACCTATGAGGAGGATTGTGTGGGAATGATAAGTCTGCAGGGCGTTTCCAAGAAATATAATAAAGGAGCGCTCGCCCTTGATAACATTACGATGGAGATTGAACCCGGTGAGTTTGTCTTCCTCTGCGGCGCCAGCGGCGCCGGGAAAAGTACGCTGATCCGGCTGCTTTTCAGAGAGGAGGGCGTGACCGGCGGAGATATCATTGTAAACGGCCGTGATCTAAACAGGATTCGGCGGCGCGATCTGTTGAAGCACCGCCGGGCCATGGGTATGGTCTTCCAGGATTACCGCCTGCTCCCCAAAAAAAATGTATATGACAACGTTGCCTACGCCATGGAGGTAACGGAATGTAAAAGAAAAGATATTAAAATCCGAGTTCCCGAAATTTTAGAAGTGGTGGGACTCTCCCATAAAGCCTTGAATTTCCCTGCGGAATTATCCGGCGGTGAACAGCAACGGGTGGCCATTGCCAGAGCCCTGGTCAACCGTCCGGCAATCCTCATTGCCGATGAACCTACGGGAAACCTTGACCCCCAAAACGCCTATGAATTGATGGAAGTTTTGCAAACCATCAACGACAAGGGCACCACCGTCGTCATGGCGACCCACGCCAAAGATATTGTGGACTGCATGA
>CALFRX010000291.1 GCA_937919295.1 uncultured Peptococcaceae bacterium
GCCGTAACCGTCCCGATAATCGCTAAAGGTAGTTCCCCTGTGAAGAATGGCTTCTTCAAGGACGGTCTCCGCCGCTTTTTTCAGCCGCTTGAGCTGACAATTTGTCAGTTCACAACATGGCTTTTGCGGATGAATTCGCGCTTCAAACAAAATCTCGTCAGCGTAAATGTTACCGATGCCAGCAATAAATTCCTGATCAAGGAGGCGGGATTTGATGGGTCCGCGGCGGCTTTGCAGTCCATTTTTCACATAGTTTAGCGTAAATTTACGGTCCATGGGCTCTAAACCAAGCTTTTTTAAACCACATTCCGTTTTCCCGTTCGCGCCCATCGGGCAGAAGCGGCCAAAACGGCGTACATCCCGGTAGAACCAACCGCCCTGGGCAAAACGGACGACGACATGACAATGTTTATCCTTTTCAAAATCATCCTCGAAATACACCAACTGACCCGTCATACGCAGATGAAGCAGCAGCTCCCTGCCATCGTCAAGACAGAAAATCAGGTATTTTCCCCGGCGCTTCATGGCCTCTACGGTGTGACCTAAGAGCAAGACGCTAAAATCGGCGCCACTGATGCCATCAAGGACGCCGCTATGATTGACTTCCACGGCAATCATCTCTTTGCCACAGATATGTTCCGCGACGATTCTTCGTACTGTTTCCACTTCCGGTAATTCAGGCATAGTCACTCACTTTATCTTTTCCATTTGGTACCAATCGCTGCCAGCGTTGATATCCACCGTCAACGGCACTTTTAAGGGTACCGTATGTTCCATCAAATCTTTCAATAATGTTTTCACACGGTCAAACTCGTCCTTTCGGCAATCGATGATCAATTCGTCGTGTACCTGGAGAATCATCCTGCTTGCATATCCACCATCCTTTAAAGCAGCGTAGAGTTTCACCATCACCAATTTGATGATGTCGGCGGCGCTGCCCTGGAGGGGCGTGTTCATCGCCGTGCGCTCGGCAAAGGAACGCAGGTTGAAGTTCTTACTGTGCAGATCCGGCAGGTAACGGCGGCGATTCATCAAAGTCGTGGCATATCCCTTCTCCCTGGCCTCCGCCACGGTATCGTCGAGATAGCGTTTCACATTGGGATAACGGGCAAAGTAGCCGTCAATGTATTCCTGAGCCATTTTGCGGGTAATGCCAAGGTCATTACTGAGACCGTAGCTGCTGATACCGTAAATAATGCCGAAGTTCACCACCTTCGCCGTGCGTCGCATATCGCGGTTTACCTGCTCCATGGGTACGTTGAAAATTTCCCCGGCAGTGCGGGTGTGAATGTCCTCATTGTGGATAAAGGAATCGGTTAGCACCGGATCAGCGGCAAAATGGGCCAAAAGCCGCAGTTCGATCTGGGAATAGTCGGCAGCCAACAAAATATGGTCTTCATCGCTGGCGGTGAAGGCTTTGCGGATTTTCCGCCCTTCTTCCACCCGGATGGGGATATTCTGCAAATTGGGGTCGGCGGAGGAAAGACGCCCCGTGGTCGTCACCGTTTGCAGAAATTTCGTATGGATATGCCCTGTTTTCTCGGAAATCAATTTTTCCAGGGCATCGGTATAGGTCGATTTTAGTTTGGAAAGCTGACGGTAATTGAGAATCTCCTCGATGATGGGGTGAACGTCCCTGAGGCTTTCCAGGACTTCATTGTTGGTGGAATAACCGGTCTTCGTCTTTTTGCCGTGACGCAGGGCCATCTTCTCAAAGAGCACCACAGACATCTGTTTCGGTGAATTCAGGTTAAAGGTTTCCCCGGCGTATTCGTAGATTCGCTGGGTAATGGCCATTAACTGTTCTCCCAATTCCGCGGACATCTGTTTCAGCGTCCCCTTGTCCACCCGGATACCGTGAAATTCCATATCCGCCAGCACCTTCACGAGGGGAAGTTCCACGTCGCCATAGAGGGAAAGACAATCCTTTCCCGTCAGCCTCTTAAAAAGCCCCTCGTTAGGGGTAAGATCAAGGCCGCTTCCGCCGCTGTTTTTTCCTCCCCGAAGAGAAACGTATCATAGTTGAAATAACGGTCCGCCAAAGCGGAAAGTTGGTAGGAACCGCAGTTGGAATCATCAAGATAAGCCATAATTTCCACAGCACCGACCATACCGGCGGGGACAATCTGATGCTCAAAACAGTAGTGATATAGGGATTTAAGATCGGCACACTGTTTTTTTAGCTGACCATCGGCCAACACCGCGGCGATTTCCGCGGCCTGTTCCCCGCGTGACAAAGAACAACAGGTGTTATCTGCCGTGGCCAGATAAAGCTGATCGTTGTCAAGGCAGACGCCGACTGCTTGCCCTGTGGGCAGCTCCTTTCTTTCTCCCACCATTTTCAGGTCAAAGGGCTTTTCCTTGACGGCGGCGAGGTCAAAAAGATTGCCGCTCAAAGCGGCGCTTTGCCTCGCTTTTGCTGATGGTCCCTGTTCTTTCAGGTCATTCAATTCCCGCAGCAAACTACGGAATTCCAAATCACGGTAGAGGGTTTTCAGCTCATCGATCTTTTTATCCCGGGGAATCAGATCTTCCCAGGAAAAGTCGAGGGGCACATCGGTAATGACCGTCGCCAAATCCTTGGAGAGAAAGGCGATTTCCTTATCGTTGATGAGCTTTTCCTTCATTTTATTTTGAGGCAGCTCGTCGATATGCTCATAGAGATTTTCCACGGAGTCGTATGCGGTGATCAATTTCAGCGCTGTTTTTTCACCGACCCCCATAACGCCGGGAATATTATCGGAGGCATCTCCCATCAAGCCTTTGAGGTCAATAAGTTGGAGCGGCGCGATACCGTATTTTTCACGAAAAGCCTTCTCATCAATTTTCACAAGATCCGTCAACTGTTTTTTGCCGCTCACCACACTGACACGGTCACCCAATACCTGCAAGAGGTCTTTGTCACCGGAGAAAATCACGGCGCTGTCTCCTGCTGCGGCAGTCTTTACCGCTAAGGTACCGATCAAATCATCGGCTTCATATTCCTCGGAATCGAGGCAGATATAGCCGTTCCAGTCCAGGACTTCCCGAATCAGGGGCATTTGTTCCAGCAATTCCGGATCCATCGGCTTCCTTTGGGCTTTGTACGCCGGGTATTTTCTGTGGCGGAAGGTATTTTTGCCTTTGTCGAAGCAGATCGCCACATGGGTGGGATTTTCCTGTTCCAAAATTTTTTGGAGCATTTTCAGAAAGCCGTAAACGGCGTTGGTATAGCGGCCATCCCTCGTCTTTAAAAGCGGCAGGGCGTGATACGCGCGATGCAAAATATTGTTTCCATCCACCAATAATACTTTTTTCATAGACACCTCACTAACTATATTATTTTCGCTTAAAGCCTGTAAAATCCTCTATTTTTCAATCTATTCTATGGTAAAGCACCCGCTTCTTCACGCGCGTTACTATCTCAGGAGTAATTATTTATACACAATTGCAATCATTGTCTCGTTTTAGAACCTCATCGTTTCTAGCTTTTTCTCCTTTTGCTGTTAACCCCCAAAATAAATTTGAACTTTTTTGATCCCAAAAAGAATATATTAATCCTAGTTCCTTTAACTGGATTAGTATTTTATCTATAATAAGCATATCCTTAAAAAATATAGTTTGATCTCGTTCAAGAAAATTCTTTATTGTATTTTCTATAGAACTTTTATTAACGCTGACATCATTCATTTTTATAGCAATCAAAATAAATATATTTTTTAAGTTAATGGTTTTACTTGTATCTTTTCTACTAATCGTATCAAAAAACTTATATTCAAATTTATAGTCACACTTCTCAAATGCAACATCTTTTTGCTCAGTAAATAATCGAAGTGTTTCTTCTGTACGCAAAAGTTTACTTTCTAATTCCTCATTGTCACTTTGTAAATTCATTATTTCACGACGTAACGAAGCTTCATCATAATCCGTAGCCTTTTGCCACCCAGTTCGCTCTATTTCGTTTTTAGCCTTCATTATTGAAATAGAACATTTGCCAATAAGTTCTTCAGTATTCTTCCAGATACTTACAAGTCTATTTGACATGGCATTGTCACGAAATTTTTTTAGCGCTATTATTCTATCTTTATTTTGTTCTTTTTTTTCTTCAGGCAATTCTATACTTTCATCAATTGCAAAAACCAAGACAGGTATTCCCTGTTCTTTCGCATAATCATATTCCATCTCTGTATAACTTAAACCTGTTTTATCATTTACAGTGCCATAACATTTACCTATCAATAAAATGTAATAATCACAAAGATCTATTACTTTTTTTATTATTTCAAATTGTTCGTCATCAGTTGCAACAAACGACTCCATGCCGGCCGGAATACAATCTGCCATTAACAATACATCAAGAATTTTCCGTCGTTCTTCCTGCAAATCTTTAAATGTTGAGCTTATGAAGACTTGATATTTCTTTACCGCCATAATTCTCCTCCCTATCATAATAAAATCTGATTTAAATAATTATACCACTGAATAAAACAATTTACTATAAACAGTTGAATGTAACGTTCTTATATCGTTTTTAAATCCCCATGAAACCTCATTAAAACGAGATTTAGGCACTTCCGAAAGCCATGAAAAAACGCAAAAAAAGACCAGCAAAACAGATGTTATGCTGGTCTTTTTCTGTGGCAGGGGCACAACGACTCGAACGCTGAACCAATGGATTTGGAGTCCACTACTCTACCAATTGAGCTATACCCCTTTGTCGGAACGAATATAATTATAAAGGGAATTGAAAAAAAAGTCAATCCCTTTTTAAATCCTCTTCGGTGATCACTTGAAAACCATTTTTCAGCAAAAGCGATGCGGTTTTCCCGTTGCCAGGAATCCCTTTGCCGCTGAATGTGCCGTCATAAATCCTGCCGCAGCCACAGGAAGGGCTGTTGGCCTTTAAGATACAAAGGGAAGCCGCGTGTTTTTGAGCGAGGGATAGGGTGATCTCAGCGCCTTTTAAAAAAGCGGCGGTGACATCTTTCCCCTCTTTATCGACGACGCGGCCATCTTGAATTTCCGCGGGAGGCCGGGGCGTTGAGAGACCGCCTTCGATTTCAGGGCAAACGGGCAAATAGGCTTTCCCCTCTAAATAGCGGATCACATCTTCATTATAATTGTTGCCGCCGCTGTATTTACAATTTTCTCCGAGCAAACAGGCGCTGACGATGATCATCTGTTTTTCCTTTCCCCTTTCATATCTCCCAGTTCCAACCGTTCCAGCGCAGAAAAGGCAAGATCGATGCTGTTTTCATTGAGGGCTTTTAGTTGTTTTAGGATCTCCTTCATGTCCTCCCGGCGGGTGTGACCGTCGGCGGGACAGGGATTTTTCATCACCGGCAAGGAAGCGTTAAGGGCGTGCTTTTTTAGCAGATCTTCGGGTACGGAAAGCAAAGGACGAATCACGGTAACATCCTTTCTGTCCAAGTAAGTCAGAGGTTTAAAGGTATCGACCCGTCCCGCGTAAAAAACGTTGAGCAAAAAGGTCTCCACGTAATCTTCCCTGTTGTGACCGAGGGCGACTTTGGCAAACCCGTTCTTTTTGGCCAGGTCGTTTACGGCGCCGCGGCGCATTTTGGCACAAAGAGAACAGGGATTCTTTTCCTTTCTGACTTCAAAAACCACAGGGCCGATCATGGTTTTCTCCACTAAAAACGGCACGTTCAGCGCATCGCAGAACTCTTGCAAAGGGGTATAATCAGCGCCAAGACCAAGGTCAACGTAACCGGCGGCCAGAGGATATTTATATTTCGATTGCCGCAGAAATTCTTTTAGAACCATCAGCAACGTCAAACTGTCTTTGCCGCCGGAAAGACCTACCATGATGCCGTCGTCATTGGCAATGAGGCCATGTTTTTTGATCAACGCGGCGCTGCGACTCATAATTTCGCGAAAATAGCGCATAACGATTCCCCCATCTAATACGCAAAAGCACTGATCAAGCGATCAGTGCTCAGCTTGTCAAAAAAGTGGCGTCGCCACTTTCCCGCC
>CALFRX010000292.1 GCA_937919295.1 uncultured Peptococcaceae bacterium
AAGACGGAAACATTCCGTTACGGAGGAGGGCGTCAGGACAATGGCGCCGCGGTCGCCGTGGGAACCGTACTTCGACTGATAAATTTCACCCTGAGCGGGGCTGGTAGGCAGGCCGGTGGAGGGGCCGCCGCGCTGAACATTAACGATCACACAGGGGATTTCCGCCATGGCGGCGTAGCCGATGTTTTCCTGCTTCAAGGAGAAGCCGGGGCCGGAGGTGGCGGTCAGGACTTTTTTGCCGGTGAGGCTGGCGCCGATGATGGCGGCCATACCGGCGATCTCATCTTCCATCTGGATGAATTTACCGCCGTATTTGGGCAATTCCTCAGCCATGATTTCCGCGATTTCCGTAGAAGGGGTGATGGGATAACCGGCATAAAAACGCACGCCGGCATGGAGCGCTCCCAAAGCGCAGGCTTCGTTCCCCTGCATCAAGCGAATATCACTCATTTTACGTCACCTTCTTTTAGTGGGATAAATTCAATGGCAAAGTCAGGACAATGAAGCATGCATTGTTTGCAATAGATGCAATCCTCATCTCTAACAATGACCGGTTTGCCGAGGGTATCGCCGTCGTATACCTGCTTGGGACAGATTTCGATGCAAATACCGCAGCCTTTGCAGAGATTCAGATCAATTTCTTTTCTGTATTTCGCTGCCAAATCTCATCATCTTCCTTTCCTTTATAAAAAACGGGCGCAACGCCCGTTTTTCATTCCTAATGTTTGTGCTGTCCGCAGCCGCAATGGCATTGCGTGGCCTGTTCGTTTTCGTAATTCGTGGCGGCCATGCACAAGGCGCCGAGGATTTCGTCAAGGTCGATACCGTGGGCCATCACGCCTTCTTCCAATGTTTCAAAGTGGGCGATGGCGCAACCAAGGCAGCCCATGCCGAAGTCCTTGAAGATTGCTACCGTGTTGGGATATTTTTCGACGATTTCGCCGATGCTCATCTCTTTTGTAATCATAAAACAGCCTCCGTATTTCTACAATAAAGTTTATATTCATTATTCCCTAAGTATAAAGGGGTATGCTGTTTTTGTAAAGAGAAAATCTTAATCAGTGATTGCAAAATCATGCAATTTTCCGGTTTTTGCAGGAAAACAGGGGTTTTATGTGGAAATTTGTGGTATCAAACAAAGGAGGCGCAAATGAAAAAAGCCATCAAAACTTTAAGAACTCTCTTGACGGAAAACAATCCGGAATGTGCTGAGGCAAAAGCAAAGGAAGCCAAAGCAACAAAGGAGAAAGCGCCCAAGCTGATTCTCTTATCCTGCCCTCAGAGTATGCGTTTGCTGGAGGTTAGAAAAGAGGATATCTACAGCGTGGAGAGTTTCGGCGCCACCGTCATGACCAACGAGGCGACCTTGGATTACGCGGTCCGCCGGTTAAACTTGCCCCTGTTATGCATCATGGGTCATGAGGGCTGCGAGGCGTTGCGGCGGGCTGTCAAGGTGGAGCAGGCCACTGATGAGGAAAAGGTTCTCTATGAGCATATCGCCGCCGCTTTCTCCGGGAAGGCCAAAAAGGAGCCGCAGCGTACCTTAGATCATATTGATACGGAAGTCGCCGCGGCCTTAGCCCGTTACGGCGATCTGGTCAAAACGGGAAAGCTGACCGTGGTGGGTTTATACTGTGATGAAAAGGGGCGGCTGTTCTTGAGTAATTATAACGGCCTCAAAGGCAAAGATACCCTTGCTTACAGTCTGCCTGAGGTGGAATCCTTTTTCTTCATGGCGTAAGCGACGATTTTGCTGACGACGATAGCGGTGAAAATCCCTTCCAGGGAGCCGACGAGGACGTCGGAAGGAAAATGAACAAAAAAATACAGACGGGAAAAGGCGACGAGGGCCGCGAGGGCCAAGGCGATGGCGCCGAATTTTTTGTTCCCCAAGAAAACCGCGGTGGCCGTGGCGAAAGAGGACGCCGCGTGCCCCGAAGGAAAAGAATAACTTTTCGGAGCGGCAATCAGTAATTCGATGTCGGCGTAAGTGAAAGGCCGTGGCCGCGCCACGATGTTTTTGAGGATAATGTTGTTCAAAAGGGTAACGAAGGCCAGGGATAAGGCTGCGGTCATGCCGATTTTTCGGGTGGATTTGGGGATCATCAGAACCAGGCACATGAGAATCCAAATGATACCGCCGTTTCCCATAGTTGTGACGGTTTTCATCAGCGGTGTTAAAAAGGAACAGACAACATGATCCTGGAGCCAATAGAGGATCCCAATATCAAGATCGGTCATAAGCGAGAGATTACTCCTTTGATGGTTCTTTTTATTATACAGTGAAACGATAAAAACCGCAATATAGAACAGCAAAACGGCGTTTTCTTCCCTTACGATTTCTATCGTTTCTTCATTCTTTGTTCCTTGTCAATTATCCCTGTACAAGCTATAATATGGCTGAAAGGAGCGTTTATGTGGAAGAGAGTTGAAAAAGGAAAGGTGATTTATTACACCTTGCCGGAGTGGTCCGCCCACGGTGCGCAAGTGATCATGTCAACGCGGGCAGGGGGCGTTTCCAAAGCCCCTTACGATCAGCTGAATCTCGGTCTCCACGTAGGGGACGCGTCGGAGGCGGTGATTGCCAACCGGCGCTTGCTGTTAGCTGCCAACCGTTGGCGGGAAGAGGATTTCGTCAGTGCTCAGCAAGTCCACGGTAACCGGGTGCTCTATGTCGGCGCCCCGGATCGGGGATGCGGCTTTTACGATTACGAGAGCGCGATCAAGGATACCGACGGACTGTTCACCGCAGAACAAGGCGTGCTGATCGCCACGTTTTACGCCGACTGTCTTCCGCTGGCTCTGTTTCATCCCACTTTAAAACTGTTGGGGCTGGCTCATGCCGGCTGGCAAGGGACGTATCGCAACATCGCCGCCGCCCTCATTGGGGCTATGCAGGCAAAGCATGATTTCGATCCCCAAGAGCTTTGGGCCGCCACCGGCGCCGCCATCGGCCCCTGTTGTTACCAGGTGGACGCAGATTTTTACCAGCGCTTTTTAAAGCGGTACTCAGAGGCCGCCCTGTGGTTTTCCGCCGCGGAGGAAGGGAAGTACTATTTTGATAATGAAAAGGCCAATGTGGCACTGCTGCAACAGGCCGGTGTAAAAAAAGAAAATATCTCCGTATTGGGGCTTTGTACCGCCTGTCATGATGATCTTTTCTTTTCCTACAGAAAAGGGGCGGGCAAAACGGGCCGCCACGGACTGTGGGGAGCGCTGATTTGATTGGCAAAAAAACGAAAGAATCATAAAAAATACCGCCGGTTTCCTATTTTTCTATTGCTACCAGCCGCCTTTCTCTGCGCGGTTTTGCTCAGCGGTGGGGAAAAAGAGAGGGAAAGCGCCTATATGATCGCGGAAACCGGTGTGATTATGGACACGGAAACCTTTTCCGGGCTGTTTCTCTATGAGGAAACCGTGGTCACCGCCGCTGCGGCCGGAACCTTTTCCCCTCATTTTTGCGAAGGGGACAAGATCTCTGTGGGCGAAAACGCCGGTGAACTTAAATTGCTCAACGACATCAATACCGATCCCGTAAAAATCATGACATCTCCCGCCGCCGGCATTTTTTCGCTGGCAGTGGACGGCTGGGAAGCCGTGCTCACCGAAAATCACGTGGAAAATCTCGATCTGAGTGCTGTTTTCAGCACTTATGAAACGCCGAAGACCCAGTTCACCTCCTTCCGCCATCGGGGAGAGGCTTGTTTCAAGGTAATGGATAACAAACAAAAAGTATATTTGTTGCTGGCGCTGAAGAATGTTTGTCTTACGGCGAAGACGGTTCAATTGATCCTTTTGGGCGGGGAAACCGAAGCGGAGGTGGTTTTTACCAAACAGTACGGCGCCGAGGGCTATGGCTTGTTGGCCCTTTCCCCCCATGACGCCTATTTCAAAAGCAGGGAGGTGACGGCAGACTGTATCCTCTCCAAAGAGGAAGGAGTGGTGATTTCAGCCTCGGCGGTCGCGAAACGTCAGGGGGAAACCGGCGTTTACCGCCTTGACCGTGGGAATCTTCGTTTTTGTCCTGTTACAGTTTTGGCAAAAGAAGATAGCAAGGTGCTTGTGGAAGGAATTGAAGCAGGATCTTGTATCTTATGTGACGCCGATTGATTTTATTTGCATTTTATGAGAAACGTAGTATAATGGGGTAAAATGCGAAAAAGAGTTGATTTCTTTGTCAATTGCTGATAATATTAGGTATGTACAAGATAAAATAGCGCAGACTGCGGTGGATTATCCCGAATTTGCCGCGCCGGACGTGAAATTGATTGCCGTCACAAAGACCTTGGGTACAGATAAAATCAAAGCCGCCGTGGATTACGGCATCCGGGATCTCGGAGAAAACAGAGTCCAGGAAATTCTTGAAAAATACCCGCTGTTTCCTGCCGATGTCCGCTGGCACCTGATTGGACATCTACAGACCAACAAAGTGAAATACATTGCGGACAAGGTTTCTATGATCCATTCTTTGGACAGCCTCCGGCTGGCCGCAGAGATCGAAAAAAGAGCCGCCGCCATCGACCGGGTGATTCCTTGCCTCGTGCAGGTGAACATCGCCGATGAAGACACGAAGTTCGGTCTGAAAAAAGAAGACACGGAAGATTTTATCAGAGAGATGATCCATTTTCCCCATATCGCCGTGGAAGGGCTGATGACCATCGGACCTTACGCCGCAGAGGAAAAGACAATCCAAAATGTATTCAGGGAACTGAGACAACTGAAAGAAAAATTAAATGCGTTAGCTCTGCCTGCGGTGAAAATGAGAGAACTGTCCATGGGCATGAGCGCTGATTACCCGTTAGCGGTGCGCGAAGGCGCCACCATGGTAAGAGTGGGGACGACGATTTTTGGTTCGCGCTCTTAAAAACAGGAGGTAGAGAAATGGCATTGGATGCGATCAAGAGCTTCATTATGGGTACGCCCAGGGATAACTATGATGAAGAAGAGTATTTTGAAGAGGATGAATGGGAAGAAGGAGTCAACGACAGAAGGGAACCTGCGAATTTTATGGGCTATTTCAAAAAGGACCGCAGAGATCATACGCGGAGAAGCTATCTCCGTGAAGAACAGGAAGACTCCTATTTTGACACCGGCTATGAAGAAGAACGGCCCCATACCGCACCGGCCCGCCTGATTTTAGTCAAAGCAAAAAAATTCTCCGAAGTGAAACGGATCGCTGAAAATTTAAAACAGAGCCGCTCTGTGATCATCAATTTTGAGGATATGGAAAAACCCGAAGCCCAAAGGACCATCGACTTTTTGAGCGGCACGACCTTTGCCCAGGACGGGCATATCCAGAAAATTTCCCATTGCACCTATATCTTTGCTGTCGGCAGCGTGGATCTGATCGGCCGCATTGAGGAAATCAAAGATACGGAAAGTTATTTTGCGTTTTAATTCCATAATTGAATAAACAGAGTAAAGAGAGGTGCTTTTATGTATTCTTTGGGATTTCTTGGCGCTGGCCAGATGGGGAGTGCCATCATCGGCGGCTTGAAAGAAAGATCGGCAGATACCAAGTGCCTCTTTTTTGATCTTGACCAAAGCCGCGCTACTGCTGTGGCCCAGCGTTACGCCGCGGCAGCCGAAACAAGTATTGGCGCTGTGCTGCGCCGGGCGGACGCCACGGTCATCGCGGTGAAGCCCCAGGTTTATCCGTCGATCGCCGGGGAAATTGCCGCCGGTTATCAGGAAGGGACCCTGCTTCTATCCATTATGGCAGGGGTGACCTTGGCGACTCTTAGCGAAACCTTACCCCAAAACGCGAAAGTGATTCGGCTGATGCCCAACACCGCCATGGCTGTGGGGGCAGGCGTATGCCTGCTGGCCGCCAACGAAAATGTCACGGAAGCGGAAAAGGAGCAAATCAGCGGTGTGTTTTCTCTCCTCGGTTTGGTCAAGGAGATATCCGAAAAAAATATGAACGGCGCCATGGCCATTTCCGGCAGCGGCCCCGCGTTTTTTTATACCATGGC
>CALFRX010000293.1 GCA_937919295.1 uncultured Peptococcaceae bacterium
CCCATCATCTCTTTTTCGCGTCTTCCGCAAAAAAGAGATGATGGGGGATGGTCTCCACACTGTCGCCAAAGACGACACAAATGCCCGTTTTGGCCGTACCGGCATTGGCAAAAACTTGATGGTCCATGGCAAAACCGTGGACACTGGCGGCGTTCCAAAAAACATAGGTCAAAGCAATACAATCCCGAAAGGCTCCCGCTGCCATATCGGCAACGTTGATGCCAACGGTCAGGGAATTTAGCGACGTACAGCCCTGGAAAGCGCACTCACCGATGGAGGTCAGCGTATCGGGAACGGTCAAGGCGGTGATACTGTCGCAGCCGGCAAAAGCAAAGGAGGAAATCCTGGTCACAGGAATACCGTTAAGGGCCGAAGGAATGGACACATTGCCGCCATCCCCATGATAGCTGATGATTGCCGCCGTGCCGTCAAGGGTTGCATATTCGTAATCGCCGGCGGTTTGAGCGCTCACCGGCAACGTCCACAACAGCCAAAATACAATGACTACCAAGGTCAGGACGAAGAATTCTTTTTTCATTTCTCCCCCTGTATCACTTTGATCATTTATGTGCGTTGACTCATAATCCCATCCTATACCAATTCGATAATAATGTCAATAAACTAACATAAAAAGGGAGGAAGCCTCTGTATTCGACAAATGAAAGACCCTCTTTTGTCTCATCGGAAAAGGGCTTACCCTTAAAGAAGCCTCACAAAAAAATCAGCTTCCGATCGAAAATCAGAAGCCGACTTTTTCATGTTAAAACGCTGTGGGTTGTTCATTTATTCTATTGATTCTATCTTTGCGCGCTTCGCAATTTGGGTTCTTTACAAAATAAAATGGCTTTCTAAAAAGAAAGCCATTTTACGTAAATCCCTTCGTTTTAGGAGGATCTTATCATTTCAGCAATACGCTGATCAGCTTGGCCGCTTCCGCCCTACTGGCGCCTTTTTTCGGCTGAAAGAGCACCTTGCCGCCGCTGATGCTGCCGTTGATCAGACCTGCCTGTTGCAGGGAGGTTACGGCGGTTAAGGCATAAGCGGATATGTCGCCCGCGTCGTCGAAGACGACTTCCTCTGCGGTGGGATGGAGCGTAATCGGCTGCGCCTCGACAAAGCGGCAAATCATCACCGCCATATCCTGGCGTGTGATGTTGGCGTTGGGCGCATATTTTCCGTTACCGAGACCGAAAACAATACCGCTTTGGTAGGCCCATTCAATGGCTGGTCCAGCCCAGCCCGAAGCCTCTACATCGGAAAAAGAAGACTTGTTTTCATAAGATGTCAGATCTGCCTTGGCTGCTCTCGCCAAAATAACGGCGAATTCCGCCCGGGTGATCTTTTTATCCGGCTGGAAAGAATGGGTGCCGTCAGCGTTTTCATAGCCACTAAAAATCCCCTTGACCACGAGGTCGTCGATATACGGTTCATACCATTTTCCCGCCGGCACATCAACAAAAGCGCCGCCCAAAGAAATGAAAGTAAAACCGTTGTCTTTGGCATATTCATCCGCCCCCGAATAGGTATAACCGGAAATGGTCAGCTCCCCTTTGTATAGATCCGCGTCGTCATAATAATAACCAAAAGCGCATTGATTGAGATAGGGCGCATTTTTTGGTATGAAAACCTCTTTTAATTTAGGGCAGTTCAAAAAAGCATAGGACCCAATATAGGAAAGGCCGGAGCCGAAAGTTACGGATGCCAATTGTGAACAGCCGTCAAAAGCATAAGAGTCTATCCAGGTGATGTTGTCAGGAATCGCAACAGAAGTCAAAGGGCAATGGGCAAAGGTATTGTAATAAATGAATTCTAACCCCGTTCCCAGATGAACCGACGTTAAATCGCAACCATAAAATGCATACGAACCGATTCTCGTGACACTGTCCGGGATTATAATGGAGGTGATTTCACAATTTTTAAATTGATCTTACTTTTTTGCCCAATGTTGCCGATACGATATGGGGAGAGCGACTGTCCTTTTCCGGAACAAACAGCATTTCGGGAACGACTTCCGCCCTATCACCGAAGGTTATACTGATACCAGCGGCGGCAGTACCGGCATTACTGAAAGGGCCGCAGTTTCTGGGAACACCGCAGTTTCTAACATTCCACAAAATTGTTGATAAATTGACGCAGTTTTCAAAGGCATTCTCCCCGATGTAATCGACATTTTCACCGATTGTTAACGAAGTCATGGCGGTACAATTACTAAAAGCGTAATTACCGATAAATAATGTACTATCCGGGATGGTCATGCTGGTGATATTACTACAACCGGCAAAGGCATAATCTCCGATCCCCGCAACATGAACGCCGTCTATGGCAGAAGGAACGGTAACATCTCCGCCGCTGCCAACATAGTCGTTGATCCACAGCATCCCATCAGAGCCGTCATAAACAAAACCATCGCCGGTTGTGCCGGCGCTCACAGGGAAGGTGCATAGCAAAAGAAACAGCGCCGTCGCCAACAGAAGACCAAAAGACTTTTTCATCAGGTTCTTCCTCCTTTTATGATTGTTAATTTATAACTTCAGTATAAGCACCGATCTCATAAAAGTCAACAAAAATACAATAGAAGGCCATCTTTTCTTTTCCCATAAAAAACCCCGGCAGTTGCGTTGCCGGGGTCAAAAAAGCGGAATATTGTCAAGGCATGGTTCAACGCTCTTCCCTATAATAATTGACGCTGAGATACCCCGGTTCGGCGCTGTTCCTACGGCGCCTTGCCGACTCGAACACGAGGACCAGGGCGGTGATCAAGAAGGGCAACAGTTGATAAAACTCATTGGGAATCAGAAAGAGCCAGCCCAAAACGTGGGGGAAAGC
>CALFRX010000294.1 GCA_937919295.1 uncultured Peptococcaceae bacterium
ACGGCGGCGGACGTTTCGTCACAGCTTGTTTCAATTGCCAGTATATGGATACTCATACCGTCATCTCCAGGGCTTTATTTGCGTCATATCGGGCAGGTGAAGCCACATGATGATGGCGTCTTCCCCGTTGTCCTCGTAATAATGCTTCCGCAGTCCCTTTTGTAAAAAGCCGTGGCTTTTGTACATGGTTTGGGCTGCTTCGTTGCTGGGCCGTACTTCTAAGGTAATATCGTGGGCGCCGTAGAGCTGCGCCATCTGGATCAAATGCTCTAAAATCGCTTTTCCTTGCCCCCGGTGACGAAAATCCTCATGGACCGCGATATTGGTGATATGACATTCGTCACAGACCAGCCAAAAGCCGCCGTAAGCCGTTATCCGGCCGTTGCTGCGCAAAACCCAGTAGTGACCATAAGCATTGCTCAACTCATTTTTGAACATGTTTTTCGTCCAGGGCAGAGGGAACGCTGTTTTTTCCAAAGCGAGGAGTTCTTCGATATCATCAGCTTTCATTTCATCAATGGTAAAATCTGCGAATTTCGCTACGGCGTCAACGCTCCTTAGATACACCGGCAGAAGCTCCTCGGCAGTGACTGCCCTTTCCGCCGCAGCGGTCAAAGCGATGAGCGCTTCCCCACGGATACCCTGGTAGGGCTCTACCCCGAAGGTACAGCGTTTACCGTAACAATTTTCTATTTCTCCGCGCCAGTTTTCCACAGCGTCACCGAAGAAGAGTATCTCGTCAAAATCTTGTAAGACCGCCGCCAAATCCGTCAAAGGATCCACCGCCGCTTCGTTTTGGATCTTTTTCATTTCGCCGTTTCTGTTATCGTAAACCGCGGCATAAACCTGACTTTTACGGGCGTCTAAAATCGGCACGAGAATACCGTGATACCTTTTATAATTCAACGCCAAGGCATCCAGGGAAATTAAAGGTATTATGGGGATATCAAGCATATCGCCGAAGCCTTTGGCCGTGGCAATGCCGATCCTCAGACCGGTAAAGGAACCGGGGCCTACCGTGACGCCGATTACATCAATGTCCTGAGGTTTCATTTTTGTTTTGGAGAATAATTCGTCGATCATCGGCATCAGATAAGGGGCGTGGTTTCGGTTATCCGCCGCTTCCGCCGAGGCCAAAATTTCACGGCCTTCCCCGATGGCCGCCGCCATCGTTTTTGAACTGCAATCAAAGGCAAGAATCTTCATGCCGCTGCCACTCCTCCAAAATATCTCTGTGAAAATCATCCGTTGCCGAAAACGTGATCTCTCTCTCGTCTTCAGCCTCACCTTTTTCGATTTCCACATGAATATATCCGCCGGGGAAACCGTCGCTGATCACCGAGGCCCATTCGATCAGCACGACACCGTCTTTTAAGTATTCGTCAAAACCAAGCTCGTAAAAATCGTTGATATTGTTTAAATGATAGGCATCAAAATGGTAAAAAGGTAAGCGCCCTTCATAAATGCAAAGTAAGGTATAAGAAGGACTCTTGACCGTTGCTTTGATCTTCAATCCCTCGCCGAGACCTTTGGCAAAAACCGTTTTTCCCGCGGCAAGGGCGCCGTCAACGAGTAGATTCGCGCCAATTTTCAGGTAAGGCCCGAGACTTTTGGCCAAACGCAAGGTTTCCCCGTGGTTTTTCGTGATATAGGTATTCTTCATACGTTCTGCGCTTTCATTTCGTCGTAAACGCGTTTGATTTCCTGAAAATCCTCCCAAACGGGGATCTTCTTTTGCGGGTCCCTCAGGAGCGCCGCCGGATGAAACGTCGGCATCACCATAAATTTTCCCATTTTCACCCATTGACCGCGGGCTTTGGTAATAGCCAGATTGGGATCAATGATAGCCTTCCCCGCGGAAGCACCCAATAACACAAGGATTTTCGGGTTGATCTCCGCAATCTGCTGCCGGAGAAAAGGCAGGCACGCCTTAACCTCCTCCGGGGCAGGCGCCCGATTCCCCGGCGGCCTGCATTTGACGATGTTACAAATATAATAGTCCGCTTCGGGTATTTCCGCCGCCTGAATGATCTTATCCAGGAGCTGACCGGCACGGCCCACAAAGGGTACACCGCTTAAATCTTCCTGCTCCCCGGGGCCTTCGCCGATAAAAACAATACCGGCGCTTTCACTGCCGCGGCCAAAAACAAGGTGGGTCTTGGTTTTTCCCAATACACAGTCTTCACAGCATTGCAGCTTGCCTTCTAAAGTTTCCAATTGCGGTTTCCGATGGATGATCATATGCAATCCTCTTCTTCAAAATCTTGAAAATAATAATATTTGGGTATCCGCTTGACGGAAGTCAAAATTTCATGAGGTACGGTTTGCGCCCATTCACTTACCTCCGACACGGAAATAAACGCTTCCCCCTGTTTGCCGTAGAGAACCACTTCATCCCCGACTTTTACCTGAGGAACGTCGGTGACATCGATCATACATTGATCCATACAGATATTGCCCACTTGCGATACCCGCTGTCCGTGGACGAGCAT
>CALFRX010000295.1 GCA_937919295.1 uncultured Peptococcaceae bacterium
GCCCAGAAGCAGGCCGATCAGATAGCCTAAAAAGCCCATGCCGATGATATGGATCACCGCCGAAAGGGTTCCGGAGACACCGACTTTGGCCATTTTATGCAAGTTGAATTCCAGTCCCAAACTGAACATCAAAAAGATCACGCCGATTTCGGCGAGGACATTGATGTCTTTCATATCGCTCATGTTGGGGAAGACGCTCACCACGGGACTGAGGAGAAAACCTGCTAAAATATAGCCGATGATTACCGGCTGTTTTAGCTTTTTGCAGATCAATGTTGTGATTCCGGCGAATATCAGAATCAGGGCCAAGTCAATGATCAGGATCGGTAGATGGATAGAAAGCCCCCCTTTTTTTGCGGTTCGTTGGTTTTATAAAAGAAAGCCCGCGGGACTCATTCGTCTGCAGACTTTTCTATCATCAGTAATTTCTCCCGCAGCAATAGTTGCCGCCGCCGCAGCAGCAGAGATTGCACGCCAGCGTCAGCAGGCAGGAATCGAGACAAACATTATTGCAACCCATCCTTGCTGTGCGGTAGGGTTGGCTTTGCGTTTGATACCAGGTATTGCCGTTTTGACATTGCTGATAGAGATTCTGATAGATGAAATTATGCGGTTCCATGCGGTAGGCCTGTTCCGCGTGATCTTTTGCCGTGACGTTATTGCCGAGGCCGCGGTTGGCCAGGGCACTGTAATAGTACCAAGCCGCCGTTTTCTTTTCCACCCCTTTTAGAGCGGTCAAGGCCTCTTGGTAATAGCCGTTTCTGATATAGTTGGCTGCCGCTTTCAGTTCCGGGGGTAATTCCTGTTGGGCGTTGTTAAAGCCGCCAAAGCCGCCAAAGCCGCCAAAGCCGCCAAAACCGCCGAAGTTACCGAAACCGCCGTAGCTGCCGTTGCCACTGTTGCCGTAGCCTCCTTGGTAACTGCCGAAGCCGCCGCCGCTGTTGCCAAAGGCGGCGGAGTCTTTTTTCATAATGGCTTCGTAGGCCTGCTGCACCTCTTTGAATTTCTCCTCGGCTTGGGCTTTGTTAGGGTTATCGACATTGGCGTCGGGATGGTATTTCATGCACAGTTTACGGTATGCTTTTTTGATTTCTTCATCGCTGGCGTCGGGCGATACGCCCAGTACTTTATAGGGGTCAGTCATCATCTGTTTTTTGGTCTTTCTCTCTTTTGGCGAAATATTTCAGCCATACGCCACCGTAGAGGATATTTCTTAAAATTTCACTGTAAGTGACGATGGGCAGAATTTCAAAGGCCCTTGCCGCCTCACTCATCATCATTTCCAGGATCCGGTAGACTCTTTCCTCAAAGTCTTCATGGTCTTTCAGGGGGATCAGCGGGTTATAGCAGCCTTTTTTGAGATCATGGGAAAGGTCGTCGTAGGCGTCCAGTAAATAGATGAATTTGCCGAGAAAAAAGCCGAAACGGTTTAGTTCCTCTTGCCAAACATCGTCTTTATAGCAGCATACGGTGGCAAGAACCTTCCCGAAACAGCCGGAAACGAGATCAAGATTGGTTTCTCCCCGCTCCTCTGCGGCAGCGAGTTCCTGAAGAGAGGCGGTAATGACCGCAGCCTTTTCGGGATAAAGAGCCCGTACTTTCCGGGCCTTTCTGTTTAAAATCAGGTGAGAGAGGGGAGCGGATAATTTCTTTTCGTCGGCCACATCGTCTTTGAGCTTTTCATCGGCGAGAAGGACGTTCATGTCTGCGCAATAAGCGGAAAAGACATTGACGGCTGTTGTGTGATTGCCCAAAGGATGGGCAAGGCAGCGCGTTTTGCCCCAGCTAATTTCCGGCTCGTAAAGGCCGGTCAGCAACAGGACGACCATGGTGAGATCGTAGTTTAAAGTGGCCTGCCCCGAAATGCCGTGGCGTTTTTTCAGCGTTTTGCAGAGGCCGCAATAAAAAGCATTGTACGCTTCAAAATCTTTGATTTTCAGTTCTGATTTATGGATGACGATGTAACCGAACATAGCGTTAGCTCTTTTTTACGAATTGTTCACCGCATTTGGGACAGCGAATGTTGATTTTCCCCTTACCCTTGGGTACTCTGACCTGTTGCTTGCATTTAGGACAGAGAAAAAAGCGATACGTTTTGCGTTGATCAAAGCGGTATTTCTTTTTACGGCAAACGGCGCGGATTTTCGCCGTGGACGCCAAGTATTTCTGATTTTCGGCATAGCGTTTACCGATATTCCGGGAAAACATACGAAAATAAGCGTAAACCAGGATCAGCAAAAACAGGATTTCCAGGCCGCGAATTTGCCATATCCAAAGCGGAATCAGCAAGACGGCCCCGATGATGAAAAGGAATTTATTCAGCGCGTCTATACCGTAGCGACCGGCAAAGAAGCGGCGCAATTTCTCTCTCATGTACAATCCCTCTTTATTTTATAATATATTTTATAAAATGTCTATACAAAGCCTTGTAGCATTATACGTTGATGGTAATGGTTTTCAGTTGACGGAACAATTTTTTCTGCAATTTTGTCAGCTGGCTTAATTCCTCTTCCGACAGGAACACTTCCTCTTTTACTTCTTCCCTTGCAGCGCTCGCCGCTACCTGGGCGAGGAGAGCTTTCCCTCTTTCGGTCAGGGAAATGATATTGTTCCTTTTGTCATCGTCGGCAACTTCTTTGACGATGAGCTTTCTTTCTTCCAATTTGCCGATGGAAACGGCCATTGCCGCCGAAGAGGCGTTGAAGGTAACGGTAAGCTCTTTCTGTCCGCAGCTGCCGTTTTCTTCAAGGTAGCGCAAGATCATAATCAGCGCCAAAGAAACATCGGCGCCGGGAACTTTCTTCTGGGTAAATTGGCGAAACGATTTTTCGAAAGAAAGTAATTTAAAATAACTGTCTTGATATTTTTCCATATTCATAATAACCCTCTTTTGTTGATTCCGATGCGAAGGCGGCGAAGCTGTCTTTTTCATCTGTATTGCCTTCTTATTACAGTTTTAGGGGATGCGCCGGGGCGAGCCGAAGATGTTGTTTTGCCCCTTTATTTGGCGGCGGGAGCTTTTCTGTTTTCTTCCAGATTCTCCCGGATTTTTTTGGTGACCCGGAAAAAACAGGCCATATCCTCTTCGGAAATATTTGCGGTCAGCATCTTCTCAAAGCGAAGCATCTCTTGTTCGGAGCTGTTGACCAGTTCTTCCGCTTTCGGCGTCAGCCGAACTTTTTTTAGTCTGGCGTCGTAGGCTACGGCGTCTCTTTTGACAAGATCTTTTTTCTCCATGGTTTGCAGCAGAATGGTGACAGTGGGACGGCGAATGGAAAATTCCTTTTCGATGTCTTTTTGAAAAACGTCCTCCGCCCGCTTCCGGTGCAAAAAGCCGATGATTCTCGATTGCATGTCGGTGAGGTCGGTTTGGCGGTGAAATTTGCAAAGGCAGGAACTCTCGGATTCGCGTTTCAGCAAATTGGTCAAGCCGTATAATTCGAGGCTGACAGTTTTTTCCATGACCATAATCATCTCCATTGGTTTTCCCAAACGGGATAGTTAGCTTGCTAACCAGTTTAATTAGTATACTAACATCTTACGGTGTATAAGTCAACAGATTCTCATGAATTTTTTATGGTTTTTCCGCTGACAGATCTTGTCGCTCAAGGCCCCGTTCTTGTTTTAATGCGCGCCGCTAAAATGATCTTGCCGCCCAGGCCTAATGTGGCGATGAGAGCCTCTTCTTTGCCGGGACGGTAGACCTTGTCTGCGCCGACATCGGCGGCAAAGAAATCGCCGCAGACCCGGGGCATCTTGACAAGAAAGCCCCTTTTTCTTATACTACAGTTATAAAAGGATTTAGCAATGACGGACAGGTAGTCCTCAAAGTGTTAAGGAAGCACGCGAATTTTTGCGTGCTTTTTTGTTTGAAGGAGTGTAATGATGAAAATTGCGGTCATTGACGGCCAGGGCGGCGGCATCGGCAAGCATATCACGGAAACCCTGCGGAAACGTTTGCCGGAAAACACGGAAATTGTTGGTCTCGGCACCAACACCATCGCCATGAGCAACATCATGAAAGCCGGCGCCAATGAGGCTGCCGCCGGTGAAAATGCCATCGTATTCATGGCAAAGCAGGTCGATTTGATCGTGGGTTCCGTGTCGATCCTGGTGGCCGGTAGCATGTGCGGGGAAGTCTCGGCGGCGATGGTCGCCGCCATCGGGGAATCCCCGGCTCGGAAGATTCTGCTGCCGGTTAACCGCTGCAACATCGAGATCATCGGCGCCGGCCGGGAGCCGGTACCACATCAGATTGAAAAACTCGTGGAGAGAATCAGCCGATGGCAGGACGGCGATTTCTGAACCCTTGGTCTCACCGTCCCTTTTTGGGCGCCGTATCATATACCATTTTCATCAAGACCCTTTTGTCAGCGGCGTAAGGGCGTAAAAACGGTTGGTAAAATATACAAAACAAAAAGGAAAGGAGTGATTTTCATGTGTGAAGCCGATGCTTACATCAGAAAAAAAGGTGAAACCGATTACGTTTTGCTCCTCAGCAGCGTCGATAAGGTGATTCCCGGAGAAACCGGGATTTTGCTGGAAAGTGTCTTCGGGGAACAAAAAATGCTCACGGCAAAAATCAACGAAATGAGTCTGGTGGATCATAAGATCTTACTGGAACATTTTTAAAACGTGAAAAAGAAACGGCTGAAATGATGATGTGATGTGCCTTTTATTACAAACACAAGAAGCGCCCTCAGAGTTTGCTGAGAGCGCTTCTTGTGCAAGAGGGGCAGGGCTTGATTTGAGCAAATTTTTCGCCAGCGGGAACCTTGACAAAAGGGTCAACCTCCGCTATACTACAGTCATATTTGGGATACGTAGTCCCTACTTACCGGTGATTCAACAATAGTATGTTGCTGTGGCAGTTGACATTAGTCATCAAAGTGTTATGGAAGCACACGATTTTTTCGTGTGCTTTTTTGTTTTTCCAAGGAAAAATGATCATAGAAAATAAAGGAGAAAATCATGAAAAAATTTTTAGCCATCCTGTTTTGCATTACCGTAACCCTATCCTTTGCGGCCTGCAACAGTACGAAAACTGTCGATAACAGCGGCAGGAGCGATGTGATCGTCGCCATGGGAACCGGCTCCGAACCGGCCTACGGCTTCGATCCCGTTTACGGCTGGGGTAGCAGCGAACACGTCCATGAGCCCCTGATCCAAAGCACCCTTATCAATACCGACAAAGATATGAACTTTGTCAACGACCTGGCGACGGACTATAGTTCCAGTGCTGACGGTTTGGTCTGGACTTTCCAGATCAGGGAGGATGTGAAATTCACCAACGGCGATCCCCTGACGGCGAAAGACGTGGCCTTCACCTACAATAAGATCCTCTCGACAAAAAGCACCGAGACGGATATGTCGATGTTGAAAGAAGCTCGGGCTACCGGGGATTATACTGTGGAATTCGAATTGAACCGGCCTTATAACGCCTTCCTTTATACGGTTGCAGTCACCGGTATCGTACCCGAAGGCGCCTATGACAAAAATTACGCTAAAAACCCCATCGGCAGCGGCCGCTATATGTTGGAAGAATGGGACAAAGGGCAGCAGGC